>CAUZQN010000543.1:0-3127 GCA_963581605.1 uncultured Binatia bacterium (SeqCode) | reverse complement strand
CAAGAAAAATACCCAATAGGGTACCGACTACCATCCCAATGAGAATCTTGGTGTAAATTTGCATATTTTGAGTAATGAGTCAGGCAAGAGCGCATCAGCCAGCCTGGCGCGTATCCGAGTTCTGGTCGGCGCAGACTCTAGGATTCGTTGGCGTCGTCCCACGTCCCGCGTACGGTTGTTTGCGTTTGCTGCTCTAAGGCTTTAATAGTCGCCAGCACGTCTTCTTGAGCAAACCCACTCGACTGATAGCCTTTGAGGAGTCCTTCTGCGGCCTTGGCAACCGTGAGGGGGACGTCCAGCTCTTTGGCCAGGTCGCTAGCCAGGCCCATATCCTTGCAGGCCAGGTCTATCGTAAACGTCGGAGCGAGGCGATCGCGCAAGATCGCCCGCGTCCCGGACTCCCACACAAAGCTATTGCCGCTACTCGCTTTCACAATCTTCCACAATGCATTGGGGTCGACTCCGGCCTTCGCTCCGAGAATCAACGCTTCAGCACTGCCCATCATCTGAATAAAGGCCAACATATTGTTGACCAGCTTGGCCACATTGCCGGCGCCAATATCCCCAACATGAAAGACATTGTTGCCCATGCACTTGAGCACGGGCTCGCAGCTGTCATACACAGCTTTGTCCCCACCAACCATGATGGCCAAGGTTCCTTTTCGAGCGCCTCGCACCCCGCCGCTTACTGGTGCGTCAAGAAAGGCGACACCCTGGTCATTGGCCTTTTTGGCGAGCTCTTTCACCACAGTGGGAGCATTCGTACTCATGTCCACAATGGTTTTTCCGCTGGCGATGCCTGCCAACACGCCAGTGTCAGACAGGACGACTGCTTCGACATGCGCCGGCATGGGTAAGGACAGGAATACTGCTTCCGCGCCTTCTGCAGCTGCCTGCGGGCTGTCGGCCCAGGTTGCGCCGTCTTCTATCAGGTTTTCTGCAGCCTCACGCTTGATGTCGTGAACGTGTAAGGAATGGCCACCTTTTATGAGATTCAGTGCCATGGGATTGCCCATATTGCCAACGCCAATAAAGCCGAATTTCATGCTGTCCTCCTTTGTTCGTGTGCAGCGACTGGTGTGAGGTCTATATGAATATGTAAGTCATCTGCAATATGGTCCAGTCGTTTACGCAGGGTGGTCTCGTCAACGAGGCTCGGAACATCCAGTGTGATCCGCATATTATAGATCACTGTCCCGCTTCCAGGCTCGGGCTGGGCGGTGGTATGCATTTGAACGATATTAGCCCCGTGTTCGGCTAAGCAGCGGGCGACACGGGCTACGATGCCGGCTTTATCGACACCGGTCGCCAGCAGCTCATAGTGCAGCGTATCTTGACCGGCTCCGTAGCGCAGGGGCTCTTCTTCGAGTGGCCGAAAGAAGACAGTCAGGCGTTTCTCCCATTCGAGCCGCTTGCAGGCTGTGGACAGGCGCTGGTCGCTATCCGGACTCTGGCCTGACAGCAGCAGCAGAACGGCAAATTCTCCGCCGAGTATGGTCATGCTAGAGTCTTCGAGATTGCAGTCGCATTCGTAAATGAGCTCGGACAAATCCGCCACAATGCCGGGCCGATCGCGACCGATTGCAGACAGCGCGAACCAGTGTTTCATCGGGATGCCTCGTTTCTCTTTACGAGCGTTTGGCTTTCAGTGTTTCAACAAGCTGACTTAAGATAGGTCCAGACGATCCGCGCAGACTGACCGTACACAAGGGAGTCAACTCGCTTTCGTATAAATTAACCTCGATGAGGCTACCGCCTTTGTCGCGAACGGCCATGGGAAACCCCGCGGCCGGATACACGGTGGCTGACGTTCCGGCCACGATCATACAGTCGCAAAATTGTGTTTCGCTATAACATTTCTCTATCGCGTCTTGTGGAATGGGTTCGCCAAAAGAAACGGTATCGCTTTTGAGGATGCCTTTGCAGTTAGGACATTCTGGTGGGAGCTTGTGCAGCGGCACTTCTGCGCCAGGGAAACGAGAGTTGCATTCGATACAGCGTACCAGCGTATAATTGCCGTGTATTTCGATGAGATTCTGACTCCCGGCCCGACGGTGCAAGTTGTCGACATTCTGGGTAATCATGCTACGCAAGATGCCCATATTCTCCAAGTCAGCAAATGCGCGATGCCCGTCATTCGGTTCTGCCGTTCCGATCGTTTGCCATATTTCTTTGCTTGGCCCTGACGGAGACAGGCGTTCTTCCCAGGCTTTCTTGGGATCTTGCAAAAAGATCTCGTAACCGTTCATGGGAGGTTCGCCGTATTTCGTCCACAGCCCACCCGGACCACGAAAGGGCGGGATGCCGCTTTCAACCGAGATGCCAGCACCGGTCATGGCCATGACATAATTGGCCGAGAGCAGTAGCTGGGCGGCTTCTTCGATAGCTTCTTGTTGTCCTGTTTCTACTTCCGCCATAGACATCCCTCTTTTTTTGGGTCTATTCCCTCACTACTAACTTCTTCGCCACCGGTCCCCCACTGGTCCCCTCGCCCTGTGGGAGAGGGTGCGGCCACAGAGTGGACGCGGGTGAAGGTTCTTCCTTGTCTTAACAACCGAAGTCCGAGTAAATCACAAAGAGAACACGCCCACTCATTTCCCCTGCCACTGCGGATCCCGTTTCTCGGCAAAGGCCAGCGCGCCTTCGCGTGCATCCTCAGTCTCTTGCAGCTCACTATACAGCTTACGCTCCAATTTAAGCCCTTCTTCGAGGGAGACATCCAAACCGCGTAAGGCAGCTTGTTTGATATGCTGAACGGCAAGCGGCGCGCTTTTGCAGATCTGTTGCGCAATCTCTTCACACTTAGGCATCAGCTCGCTCATGGGAACGAGGTGATCGACCAGACCCAAACGGTAGGCTTCTTGGGCTGAAATGCGCGCACCTGTGTAGAGGAGTTCCAATGCCCGCCCGAGAGGAATAATGCGCGGCAGACGCTGGGTCCCGCCTGCGCCTGGCAGCCAGCCTAGACGCACTTCGCCAAAGCCGAACTGCGCGTGCTCGGCGGCAACACGAATGTCGCAGGCCAAGGCTTGTTCTAGTCCGCCGCCGTTGGCATGGCCGTTAATGGCGGCGATGATGGGTTTGTATAAATCGAACAGCACAGGGAAGAGGTTGTTACTCTCGTCTG
>CAUZQN010000542.1:0-3131 GCA_963581605.1 uncultured Binatia bacterium (SeqCode) | reverse complement strand
GAGCCCGGCTGGGCTTCGACTTCTTTGAATAATCGATCGACTTCTTCGTTTTTCAAGACAACTGGCAGCATGCCGTTTTTGAAGCAATTGCCAGAAAATATGTCGGCAAAGCTGGGCGCGATGAGACACCGAAAACCATAGTCTAACAAGGCCCACGGCGCATGCTCACGAGACGATCCGCAGCCGAAGTTAGCGCGTGCCATGAGAATGCTCGCCCCGTCGTAGCGCCGCTGATTTAATACAAAGCCGTCCTGTGGATTGCCGTCGCTTGCGTAGCGCCAGTCGGAGAATAAGCCTTCACGCATGCCCGTGCGCTTAATGGTTTTCAGATATTGCTTGGGGATAATTTGATCGGTATCAACATTGACCCGGTCGAGTGGGGCAAGAATGCCTGTGAGTGTGGTAAAAGCGTCCATAGCGTTTTCCTTTACGTCTACAGTAAGGGACTAGCTCCAGTTCCTGATGTCAACAAAACGACCTTCAATGGCAGCCGCAGCGGCCATGGCCGGGGAGACCAGATGCGTCCGTCCTCCCTTGCCCTGGCGGCCTTCAAAGTTGCGGTTGCTGGTTGAGGCGCAACGTTCGCCCGGCTGCAGTGTATCGGCATTCATGGCCAGGCACATCGAACAGCCGGCTTCGCGCCATTCAAACCCTGCGTCTTTAAAGATTGTATCCAGGCCTTCGTCTTCGGCTTGCTTTTTTATTAAGCCAGAGCCCGGAACGACCAAGGCATTGACGGTTGAAGCCACTTTTTTCCCCTTGGCGTACTGGGCGGCAATGCGCAGATCCTCGATGCGTGAATTGGTGCATGAGCCAATAAAGACCCGATCTATCGTAATCTCAGTAATTGGCGTTCCTGCGGTGAGATCCATATACGCAAGCGCCCGCTGTGTTGCCTCTTGTGTCTCCGGCGAAGGCATATCGGCAGGACTTGGAACAATCCCGCTGATATCCGTCACCATGCCGGGATTGGTGCCCCAGGTGACTTGGGGCGCAATATCTTCAGCTTGCAGCTCTAGAATCTTATCAAAGGCTGCGTCAGGGTCTGAGGGCAGTTGCTTCCAGGCTGCTACCGCACGCTCGAACATGTCGTCTTTGGGCGCAAACGGTCTGCCTTTGATATAGGCAAACGTCTTTTCGTCCGGAGCAACCATACCCGCGCGCGCTCCGCCTTCAATGGACATATTGCACAGTGTCATGCGGCCTTCCATTGATAATGCCCGGATGGCAGAACCCGTGTACTCAATAACGTGACCCGTTCCGCCTGCAGTCCCGATTTTTCCAATGATGGCCAGAATAATATCTTTGGCTGAACAGTGCTCGGGTAATATTCCCTCAACCCGAATCTGCATAGTCTTGGCCTTCTTTTGCAGCAGACATTGGGAGGCTAAAACATGCTCAACTTCACTGGTGCCAATGCCAAAGGAGAGCGCGCCAAACGCGCCATGCGTGGCGGTATGGGAATCCCCACATACAATGACCATGCCCGGCAGCGTGAGTCCTTGCTCTGGCCCGATAATGTGGACGATGCCTTGGCGGATGTCGTCTATATCAAAAATTTGGATGCCCGTTGTGCGACAGTTCTCTTGCAGAGCTTCGATTTGCCTGGCGGCCACCGCATCCGCAATCGGTTTATCCCGATCTGTTGTTGGAACATTATGGTCAGGCACGGCTATAGTGGCTCGGGTGCGGCGTACCTTGCGTCCGGCCAGTCGTAAGCCCTCGAAGGCCTGGGGCGAGGTCACTTCGTGGGTGAGGTGACGGTCAACATACAAGAGTGCGGTGCCGTCTTCTTGGGTCCGCACCACATGCGATTCCCAAATTTTTTCAAACATTGTCTTGGCGGCCATGGTGTACCCCTTTACGTCATTGTGTCTCTCTTGGGCAGCAGTTACTTGAGAGCTATACCTTTCTCAGATTTGTAACAGGCTGGCAAGATGGCAAGATGGAAGGCGGTATCTGGGTGTGGTAGGATAGCGGCACCGAGTCGGGGGATATGCGTCCGCATGTCTCGGCTACTCAAA
Source organism: uncultured Binatia bacterium (SeqCode) (assembly GCA_963581605.1). Classification (GTDB taxonomy): domain Bacteria; phylum Desulfobacterota; class Binatia; order Bin18; family Bin18; genus Bin18. The sequence continues at coordinate 1,107 of CAUZQN010000542.1, read as the reverse complement.
AAAGCAATGAAAACTTGTCTCTCAGGGAGAATCCTATGGGTGAGTGGACGGTTGATGTGAACGAGAAAGATTTTGAGCAAGAGGTGTTAGAGCGTTCGTATAACGTTCCTGTTGTTTTAGATTTCTGGGCACCGTGGTGCGGTCCCTGCCGCGCCATCGGTCCGGTGTTAGAAAAACTCGCGGATGAACAGCAAGGGAAGTTCGTCCTGGCCAAGGTCAACGTGGACGAAAACCCGGCCCTAGCCCAGTCCTTTCAAGTGAGTAGTATCCCTGCGGTCAAAGCCGTAAAGGAAGGCGCGGTTGCGAATGAGTTTGTGGGTGCCCTACCTGAGCCGGCTATCCGGAAGTTTGTTGAGGAACTGCTCCCGTCGGAGGCGGATTCTCTCGCCCAGCGGGGGCTCAGCCTCCAGGAGCAGGGAAAAGACCAGGGAGCGGAGAGTCTGTATCGCGCCGCGCTCTCTAAGGAGGCCCGACAACCCAAAGCGCTACTGGGGCTCGCCCGTCTCTTAACTGCTAAGGACGAGAACGCGGATGCTCTGGCCTTGCTTGAGCGTCTTTCTCCTAATGCACGAGAATATGATGAGGCCCAGCAGTTGGCAGCTCAAGTGCGTGTCAAGCAGAGCGGGGCCAATGCGGGTGAGGAAGCTGCCTACCGGGAGAAACTTGAAGCGAACCCCAATGACCTGGACGCCCGGTTTGAGTTAGCCCGGATTCTCGCGGCTTCTACTCGTTATGACGAGGCGCTAGCAGAATATCTGGAGATTCTAAAAAAGGACCGTACATTCCGCGACGAAGGCGCGCGCAAGGCCATGCTCGAAATCTTTGATGTGGTCGGCTCTCGGAGTGATTTGTCTGATCGGTACCGAGCGGAGTTGGCGAAGGTGTTGTTTAGCTAAGATTCGATTGTTGTAGGGGCGAGGAAAACTCGCCCTTTCGATCCGAGAACGGATACGGTGTCAGACCAACGTCCATTCCCCACCGTCTTGTTTGACCAGTCCTTCGGCTTTGAGCTTATTCAGGTGAGACTGCACAGAATTTCCTGCTGCGGCATGGAGAAACTTCGGCACATCGGTGTAAATACGTTTCACCATCACCGGAATTTCGGTA
>CAUZQN010000541.1:0-3142 GCA_963581605.1 uncultured Binatia bacterium (SeqCode) | reverse complement strand
CATTAATGACAAAGCTCAGCGGCAGGGTACTGGTAAGAAAATGATCCATAATCGTTGGAAACGGCGTCTCTGCACGAAAGGTTGGTACGTCGCGCTGCATAACCTGCCTCACCGTGTAGCCTTGCACAAGCGTCTGCTCCCGGCGCCGAATATCAATCCCCCGGCGCAGGAGCTGCAGGCTATAGATCGACTCTTGACGAAAGAGTTTGGCAACCAAGGTGCTCACCGTGCAACTGACCATAAGGGGCAAGATGATGTAGTAGTCGGCAGTGATTTCAAACAGCAGCAGCAAGGCCGTAATCGGACAGTGGACGACGCCGGCTAAAAAGGCAGCCATGCCGACAAGCGCATAGCCCCCACTTGGACCCGTAAGGGAGGGAAAGAGCGCGCCGCTGCCCATACCGAACAGGCTGCCTAATACCGCGCCGAGATATAGGGCGGGTACAAAAAGTCCGCCCGATCCGCCTGAGGCCAGGGTCAAACTGGTTGCGCACATCTTGAGCGGGAAAAGTAAGAGCAGGTACGACCACGTCAGTCCGCCGCGCAGAATAGCGTCCATTGTTTGGCGGCCCGTTCCATAGATATGCGGGGCGAGGAGAATCATGCCGCCGACGAGCAATCCCCCCACAGCGGGTTTGATCGTATTCGGGAGCGCGATCTTTGCGCCTGCTTTTTCCATGTTATCCAGCACGAACATAAAGACGAGTCCGCCCAGGCCACACACAATGCCGAGTCCGAGGTAGAAGGGCAGCTCCCAGGCGCTGAGGAGGCTATAGGCCGGCACAACAAAAGTCGGATGGTCGCCGAAATACGATCGGCTCACAACGGTAGCGAGGACGGAGGACAGCATGACGGGCCCAAAGGCCGGCATGGCGAAATTCCCAATGACGACCTCAAGGGCAAAAAAAGCTCCTGCAATAGGGGCGTTAAACACGGCGGCAATACCGCCCGCAATACCGCCCGCAACGCCGCAGCCGGCGGGAGTCGGGAGCCGATTGGGCGGAACGCGGAGCATTTGTCCGAGCACCGAACCCAGCGCGGCCCCAATGTGGACTATGGGTCCTTCGCGTCCGACTGAGCCCCCGGAACCAATGGTGAGGGCAGAGGAAATCGATTTCGTCAGCGCGGTCTGCCAGCGAAACTTGCCATTCCCGAGCGCAATCGACTCAATGACTTCCGGCACCCCATGTCCGGTGGCATCCTGCGAACGAAAGAATCCGACCAGGCCGACAGCCAGCCCACCCAGCGTGGGTGCGAGAAGAATTTGATACCAGGGGAGATCGGGTAGAACGTGCAGGGGGTGATCTTGTGAGGTCAGGGCCAGCCACTGTACGAGATGAATCAGACCATCATACAGGATAGCCCCGCCGCCTGTGATGAGGCCGACAGCACAGGCCTGGGCCATGATGGACAACGGTTGGAAACGGTCAAGCTGCTCTCGAATATGGAAGAGGAAAGACGAAGCTGGCGTGTGCGTAGAATACCTCTTTCTGTGCCGTACAGGGCCGGATTTACTACCCTGTACGGCCCTGTACGGCCTCCTTACTCAGGCAGACCAAACATCCGAGACAGCGCCCGGACTTCATCTTTACGCCACGGCAGCGGTGCCGGCTCCTGGAGCATCTTGTCCTGTTTGAGTTTTTCTACCACTTCTGGATCTCGCTTCATGGGTACCCCATATTCCCCTTCGAAATACAGGCTCTCAATCGGAGGTCGGGGACGTTGTCCGCCCGCCTCCCAGGACTCCGCGGGATAGCCGAGGAGCATGGCGTAGAGCGGCATATAATGGTCGGGTACTTTGAAGACCTCTTTTGCCTTGGCCCCGTTAAACGCGGTGAGCAGTGCGCCCAGCCCTTCATCAAAGGCCGTCAGCAGGGCCTGATTCATGGCGACCCCGCAGTCCATGGAAACCGCGAGTGGGTTGATATTCGGATCTTTGGAGATGGGTTCTAAAACCTGCGCCCAGACCGTCTCTTCGATGAACTTATAACTCCAGCCATGAGTCGGATTGAGCGCGCCCACATCAAAGAGTTCTTTTAAGGTCTGCCCGTGGCTTTCCTGAATCGCGTTCAGGTTGCCGTAGAAATAAATATGCACCGGAGCCATGTCGAGTTGCAGTGTGGTTGTCGGGACCTTGAGTGACTCTAGGTCCTCTGGGGAGAGTTTGTCTCGCTCGACGATAATGGCACGCAGGAAAGATGCATTGACCGCGCAGGACGACAAACGGGTCGCTTCCATAATGGTTTGAATTTTTTCTCGTTCAACCGGACGGTAGGGGAGGAAGTAACGAATCGAACGGCGTCGGCCTATGACTTCTTTGAACTCCATGAATACGGCCTCCTTGTGGTATGTCTCTCGGGCCTGCTTAGCCTAGGGATGGTTTCCCTGTCAAGGCCGGAAGTCCGCCAACACCTTGACTTTCTGGGGGAAATCCCTAAGCTAAACCGTAAGGTGACCTCAGGGAATCCCCAGTTGAGAGGGGGTGAAAGAACTCCATGGCAGGTATACGTGTCAAAGATAATGAGCCTATTGAAAGTGCCATCCGCCGCTTCAAAAAACAGTGCGAAAAAGCGGGCATCCTGCAAGAGCTGAAAAAACGTGAACACTTTGAAAAGCCGAGTGTGCGGCGCAAGCGAAAAGCCATTGCCGCGAGAAAACGTGCTTTGCGACGAGCAAGCCGGTCAACGTATTAGCGCAATGCTGGTTACTCGTGCCTAATTGATGATCGTTCATGTCCCAACACCCACCTCCCTGAGGTGGGTGTTTTCTTTTACACAGTCGAGACTACCCCGCCTAGAGCGGACGGGCTGACTACGGGTATGGCACCCAGAATACCTGAGGACACCCTCACCGAGATTCGCACTCGCACGAGCATTGTCGAGGTGATTTCTGCCTATGTCACCCTCCGGAAAGCAGGCAAGAATTATACAGGGCTGTGTCCTTTTCATGAAGAGAAGACTCCCTCGTTTACTGTAAATGAAGAGCGCGGGTTTTTTCACTGTTTTGGGTGTGGGGTCGGCGGAAATGCCTTCACGTTTCTGTGCCGTCTTGAGGGGATCTCCTTTCCTGAGGCAGCGAGACAGCTGGCGCCAAAAGCGGGCGTTGTCCTGCCTCAGGCCGCAGATGATCCACACGCCCGGGA
>CAUZQN010000540.1:0-3150 GCA_963581605.1 uncultured Binatia bacterium (SeqCode) | reverse complement strand
TTCTTTCCTGAGATACACTAAAGCTTGCGGTGTGACATGCTTGAAGGATGGCTCAACCGGAATCACCTGGGCACCGCTTTTGACCTCAAATCGCAGGACAGGCAGGGGCTGGAGGTCAAAGAGGGGCTAACATTCCTCAAGATGGATCAGTGGACCACGGTCATCTTCTAAGTCCTGGATACGGAGAGTAAGGACTCTCTCCCACCACTGACGTACGAGTTTCTTAGTCTCCACCTTTTTCTCCATAGCTCCGTTTGAAAGGGAAAATGATGTACTTCTAACGACTCCACAATCGGCAAATAGACGAAAGAGTAAAGGAGTGAAGCAAAACTCTAATCCCCACCATCAGCGCGTGGGGCAGCTCTTTCATTGTGCTGACCCAAGGTTCAGCCGTAGCCCCGATTATCTATACCTTGTTTTAAGCTGGTGTTGGGGTATGTTTTCTCGGAACGGCGGGCGTATCGGCTGATCCAGCACTCGTACAAGGCCCACAGTAGCAGAGGAAGCCGAGGCCCAGCTGCCAAGTGCGTCTCACTCAGGTATGGAGCGGTGGCGATGAGAGGCAAGGGAGTGGGGTCACGAGTGATAAAACCGTATATCGCAAAAAGCAAAATAAAAGTTTCCGTCAAAGTCAGCTGGTATGGACAGCAAAGACCGGACGCTGTGCTGCGCGCTTAGCTGATGAGTTACGTCGACGCGCTGCTTCTTGCCGTGCTCCAGGGCATCACCGAGTTCCTGCCGGTTTCCTCGTCCGGGCACTTGATCTTAGCCCAGCATATGTTGGGCCGCTCGGCGGACATCGACCTTGTGTACGACATACTGCTGCACGTGGCGACGGCCGGAGCGGTGTTGACCTATTTCCGGAGTGACGTTGTCGAGCTGTGGCACGGGCTGACGAAGCCGTCGGCTGCCTCTGGCGGCACGTTTGCCGGACGAGAGCGCCAGGCGCTGGGCTTCATTGTCTTGGCGCAAGTTCCGACGCTCATCCTTGGTCTGGGCATAGAACGTCACCTCACCTCGATTGTGACCCGGCCGGGTGTGGTTGGCGGCATGCTCATGCTCACGGGTTGCCTGTTGTGGTCGGCGCGCGCCCGCCTGGCCGTAAGGAGTATCGCCGACATGCGATCCGTGGACGCTCTTGCTATCGGTGTCCTCCAAGGCGTTGCCATTGTGCCCGGTATTTCGCGCGCCGGGGCAACGATCACGGGCGGGCTGCTGCTCGGCCTTGAGCGCGAACTGGTGACACGCTTCTCGTTGCTTATCTCGATTCCGGCCATTCTCGGGGCGGCAGTGCTGCAGGCAGTCAAGCTTTGGGCCGGCAGGGACGGGGTGATCTACGCTGAACCCTGGCCGTCGATGGGTCCGTATGTGGCAGGTATGGTCCTGGCGGCGGTCATAGGTTATCTCTCGATAGGCCTCATCCTGCGCGCGGTCAGACAGAATTATTTCCATCTTTTCGCCTGGTATCTGTGGCCAGTGGGCCTGGTGGCTATGCTTGGCTCTTTCGTTTGGTAGAGGTAAACAGACCCGAGAGCCCCAGGGAAGGTGTGAGGGTGCACATGGCCGATATTCCTCTTCGTCGTATTAACGACTATGTGTGGGAAATCCCCCAACATGGGGGTATGCGTGTGCCCGGTCGGGTGTATGCGTCGTCCGATCTGATGGACGATATTCAGCATGATGCCGCCCTGCAGCAAGTTATCAATGTTGCCCATCTGCCGGGTATTGTGGGGTATTCGTTAGCCATGCCGGACATCCACTGGGGATATGGATTCCCCATCGGTGGGGTGGCAGCAATGGACGCCGACGAGGGCGTGATTACACCTGGCGGAATTGGGTTCGACATCAATTGTGGCTGCCGGTTAATCGGGACAAAACTCCAGGCCTCCGAGATTCAAAACAAGCTGCATACCCTGGCTGATACGCTCTTTGCTACTATTCCGTGTGGGGTGGGTGCCCAGGGGGCGATTGCTAAGCTGAGCCGAGCCGATGAAAAAAAGCTGACCTTACAAGGTGCGCGTTGGGCTGTTGAACGTGGTTTTGGTCGTGCCGGCGATCTCGACCACACGGAAGAGCAGGGCTGTTTGCCTGGTGCGGATCCTGCGGCGTTAAGCGAAGAAGCACTCAATCGAGGTCTCAGCCAGATTGGAACGTTAGGGTCTGGGAATCACTTTCTTGAGGTCGGTCGGGTACAGGAAATATACCTGCCGGAAGTCGCCCAGGCGCTCGGCTTGGCAGTCGGACAGGTGACCATCATCATCCACTCGGGCTCGCGTGGTTTGGGACATCAGACCTGTGATGACGCGCTCAAGGTCATGGGCAAGGCTATGCAGAAGTACCACATTAGCGTTCCTGACCGGCAGCTCGCCTGCGCGCCCATAGCATCGGCTGAAGGACAACACTATCTAGCGGCTATGGCCTGCGCGGCAAACTACGCCTGGGTCAATCGACAGGTCCTGATGCATTTAGCCGAACAAGCGTTTCTTACGACGTTGGATATCTCTCGACACGACCTTGGTCTGCGGTTGATCTATGACGTGTGTCATAATATCGCAAAACCGGAAACGCATGCGGTCGATGGTGTTCGGCGCAAAGTCTGGGTCCACCGTAAAGGCGCAACACGTGCTTTCGGACCGGGCCACCCGGCTATTCCGGCTGTGTTACGGTCGCTTGGGCAGCCGGTTCTTATCCCCGGAGACATGGGCCGTTATTCCTTTCTCCTGATCGGGACAGATCAGGCCATGTCTCAAACCTTTGGCTCAACGTGTCACGGCGCGGGTCGGCTGATGAGTCGTATGCAGGCCAAAAAAGTCGCTCGGGGTCGCAATCTGGTCAAGGAACTGGCCGAATACGGCGTTATCGCCCGCTACCGAGGCAAGCGCACGTTTGCTGAAGAAATGCCGTATGCCTACAAAGACGTTGCCAATGTAGTCGATGTGGTAGAGCGAGCGGGCATCAGCAAAAAAGTGCTCAAGCTTAAACCTATGGCCGTGATTAAGGGCTAACCTCGTATGCGGGCGCGGACCAGGCTTTACGAGAGACACTTTTAAAAGTAATCCTTCCCCTTGGCATATTTTTCACTCTTAGCCGTTGTGTGTCTGTGGGCACTGAACTTCCCCGCTGGAAAGCTCATGCTCGGCGCGGTCGGGC
>CAUZQN010000539.1:0-3165 GCA_963581605.1 uncultured Binatia bacterium (SeqCode) | reverse complement strand
TCGCCGTATACAGGTGTTGGGGTGCGACCATCCAACCGATGCGCCAGCTTGCGAATCCGTACGCTTTGGACAACGAGTACAGCGAGATAGTGTACTCGCTGCAGGCCTCGATCGAGCCCGGTGAGAAATGGGTCGCTCCGTCGTAGGTGAAATACTCATACGCCTCGTCGCTGATGTGGTAGATGCCGGCCTCACGACATAGCGCGTTCACCGCGCGCAGGTCCGATTCGGCATACACCACACCGGCTGGATTGTTGGGTGAAACCGTCACAATGGCGCGAGTGCGATCCGTGATCGCACTCGCGATTGTATCGAGTTGGAGTTGGTAGTGTTCGTCGGTCGGCACGCACACCGCCTCGCAACTGACCATGCCGATCGCCATCTCATGATTGAAGTAGTAGGGCAGCTGCAAAATGATCTGATCGCCTGGGTCGGTGATCGCCAGCATGGCATTCATGAACGCCATATTGCCCCCGGCCGTTACCACGATGCGATGCTCGTCAGTCAGCGTGATGCCGTTCTCCTCACCCAGTTTGTGACTAATCACCTCCAGCAACGGGTCGATGCCCTGGACGAGTTTGTATTTATGGTTGTCCGGATCGGCCTGAAACTGGCGAACGGCTTCGAGTGCCTCGGGCGGTGGGCCGTAGTACGCCACGCCTTGGCCCAAGGAAACCGTGCCGGGGTTGGTGCGGATCAACTCGGCGACTACCGGAATGATCGGAGACTGAATTGCCCGCATGCGCAGACTTTCACGCATCAATTTGGAGCTCATAGCGCCGGACTAATACCGCAGCGGAAATTCCTAGTCCCTCTTGCAATTTTCTGATCATCGTGAGCGATAAGGCCCGTTTCCGGTTTAAGATTTCTGAGACCCGAGCGCGGGACCCCAGGTAAGGCTCCAGATCACGACGGGATAAACCTTGACTGTCTAGATGATGAAGAATGGCTTCAATAGGATCGGGGGGGAGAATCGGGTGATGCTGTTCTTCATATGCCTCCACCAGCGTCACCAATACATCAAGCTTATCCCCTGCTGGGGAGCCGTACTCCGCTCCCCAAAGTCGGTCAATTTCCGCTAGGGCTATTTCATAATCGGCTTCTGTTTTGATCGGTGTGATATTCATTAGGACACTTCCGGCTAGGCTTGCGCACTGCGCAGGTGCTGTCAAGTTGTTGCGGGACGGGTGAAGAAAGACCGGCTGCAGATTGACAAGGTCTGCATAACTTGGCACTACCTGCCTGAGTAAGGAAGAAGGCGAAACTATGGGACTCACACCGGAACGGACCGCAGCGACACAAACCACTAAGGCCCAAGAGCAGTCAATGGATCAAACAACAGATACTGACATTCAAGAGCTGCTGCAGCGTAAAGAGCACGTCATCACCAATATGGGTGGGCCCGACAAGATCGAGGCCCAACACCAACGTGGGCGGATGACGGCTCGTGAACGGATTCTGGCCCTGCTTGATCCTGGCAGCTTCATGGAGCTTGGGACTCTGGCGCATTCGGAGCGTAGTGAAGTGGCCGAGCGGACTCCGGGAGATGGCAAGATTGTTGGCCTGGGCAAAATTCAAGGCCGCAAGGTTGGCGTCGGTGCCGATGATGTGACCGTCTTCCATGCCAGCTCCGCATATATTGGGGGTAAAAAGGTCCATCGGATCGAAGAGCTGTGTTACAAACACGGCTTTCCCTTGATTTTTCTGGGCGAATGCGGAGGCGGACGGCTGCCGGATATTATGACGTCGAGCGGTTTTCCGCGCATTGCCCCGCCGCTGGATTTGGTGCAGCGTAACCGGACGGTGCCTAGGCTGACGGCTATCCTGGGCGAGTCGTTTGGTGGCTCGTCGTGGTATGCGGCGGTGTCTGATTTTGTGGTGCAAACGCAGGGCTCGTGTCTGGCCGTATCCTCACCCAGGGTGATTGAGATGGCAACCGGAGAAAAGGTTGATTTTGAAGAGCTAGGCGGCGTTGCCTTGCACGCGATACAGACCGGACAAATTGATGCGGTTGCCCAAGATGAAATGGACGCCTTTGCGTGCATGCGACATTGGTTATCGTTTATGCCTCAGAACGCCGAATCCGTGCCGGCATGCACTGCCTGGGATGAAAAATACGATGTCTTTGATGAAGGACTCCCCGGCCTCGTCCCCAAACGTCGGAATCGTGGCTACGATATGCGCCGGCTGATTCCACGGCTAACCGATGATGGTGATTTCTTCGAGCTGCGACCGGACTTTGGTCCCGCGCTGATTACCGCGTTAGGCCGAGTCGGCGGACGTTCGGTTGGTTTTATTGCGAGTAATCCCTATTTCTCTGCGGGCTCCATCGATGCTGCTGGCTGTGATAAAGCCACCCACTTCACGTGTTTATGTGAGGCCTTCAATATCCCGCTCATCTTTCTGCAAGACGTGCCTGGGTTTCTTGTCGGCAAAGATGCTGAGCGAGCGGGTATTATCACCAAGATTTTACGCTGGTTCCAAGCCCTGGCGCTGGCAACCATGCCGAAGGTCACCATCGTGATTCGCAAAGCCTACGGCATGGCGTTTTTTAGCATGGCCGGCCCGGCCTGTAATAATGACTTTATTTATACCTGGCCGGGCGCGGATATCTCTTTCATCGACCCGCGCGTGGGTGTCAATGTCGTGCATGGTAAACAGATCGCGCAAGCGGCTGACCCGGATGCCGAACGGGAACGTCTGCTGGCCGAGAGTCCCGACTTCGATACCACACCGTGGGGCGCAGCCGGCCATTTCCATGTCGACGATGTGATTGATCCGCGCGAAACACGGGCGGTGATTATTCGCTCCTTAGACTACGCCTGCGGCGAACGTTTTCCTTGGCCCGTCTCCGAACGGCCCCTGCTGTCATGGCCACTGCGATTGTGAAACCCTGAACACGTAGGTCAATTCTCATAGGCCGTCTGTCCTCAAATAAAGCAGGCCGCGAAAGCCTTGTTCCTGAGTTGTCCTCGATCCCATTTCCTGCTCTTATCTCATCAGTTGGTCCGTGAGGGGAGACTCGCTGGTGAAATTCTCCGAAATCGTCACAGCAGCCAAAGACCTGCTTCAGAATAAGGGACGCATCACCTATCGTGCCTTAAAGCGGGAGTTCGATCTTGAGGATGAAGCGCTTGAAGACCTCAGAGATGAACTTATTAAAGC
>CAUZQN010000538.1:0-3169 GCA_963581605.1 uncultured Binatia bacterium (SeqCode) | reverse complement strand
GACGCCGGCTTTTGCTGCGTAGTAGGACGGCGCAGTTGCACCAAACTCGTCGTACATCCGGGGGCTAAAACCTCTCTGTGCCGCGAGTGATGACATGTTCACCACTGCGCCGCCGCCGGCTTCAACGAGATGTGGCCAGACGGCCCGAGAAACGTAGAACGTGCCGTTCAGGTTGACGTTGATGACATGATTCCATTCTTCCGTGGAAGAGTTTGGAAAATCCCCGCCACCGCCACCGCCGGCGTTGTTGAATAGAATATGAATTGCCCCGTAGGTCTTGGCTGCCTCAGTCACGGCTGTCTCCACCGAGTCGACATTGCCGACATCACAGGGGATGAACGTGGCTTCTCCTCCTCCCTTGTTAATGGAGTCTTGAACCTTCAGGCTCTCTTGTTTCCTCCTGGCCAATAGGAGAACTCGCGCACCTTCCTTCGCGAAACGACGGCATGTTGCTTCTCCTATTCCGCTGTTCCCTCCTGTGACGACCGCGACTTTACCTTCCAATTGTCCTGGCATGATTATTTCCTAATTCTAAGACGTAAACTGTAACGTGTAGCTAACTAATGAATTGAAACTTATAATCTCAATCATCTGTATCCGAGACACGCAGCACACGATGGGCCAATGTGTTTGGTGTTTTTATGTACGGCGGTCTAAGCCGCTCGGCCCACACCAAAAACACGTGCTGCGAAAGCTGGATAGATCTCCGAAATTTCTTCGGCCACCGGGCCACGAATTGTTGCCAGGGTGGTGGCGTCAGGGACAGGGGTATTCGGGACATCGCCATCTGGCATATCAAAGGTGAAGCCGGTCTGCTCGTAAATTTCGTTGACAGTATGGCCGGGGTGCACGCTTTGTAGACGAAAACATCGACGCGTCTTGTCGACCTCGAATAAACAGCGGTCCGTGATCAATTTGTAGGGGCCTCCTGGGCGATAGACATTCTCGTCCGAAAAACCTGGAGCACTGACAAAATCAACCTTATCGACGAGAGTGCGCCGCGTGTGTTCCAGGCGGAAGAGAATGACGCGCGGTACCACGTAGTAGAGATAACCGGATCCGAATGAGCCTGAGAATCGCGTTTTCGGCCGCCTGTAGTCACCGACTGAAACAAGGTTGATATTGGCCTGACCGTCAATCTGCGCACCGGAGAGGAAGAAGGCGTCCATCCGCCCTTCTCCGGCGATGTCGAAGATCTCTTTGCCACCATCGGTGAAGAAATTGTTGTCCTCGCTTCCTAATATCGAGACCCGCATAGAGTCGTTGCTGCGGGAGCGGGCCAACAGGGCTGCCGCACCGGGTATGGGCGATGAAGCTCCTACGGCGACGTGGCGTAGTCCGTCCAGATTGCTGGCGATTGAACCGATCAAAAGTTCTTCCAGAAGAATATCGGCCATGGTGTTATTCCGCTGCTACTGCCGCGGTCTCAAACACGAATTCTTCCAAGTATTGGTGAAAGCCTTCTTCGGTCTGCGCCATTTTCACATATCGCAAAAGATGACTGTGGTCTGCTTCGTATCCACCGGGAATACCGATCGGCCAGGCTCCTCGTTTGGCTTCGGCTATGGCCGTGACGTATAGGCCGGGGATCGTACCGGCCTTAGTCTTCTCGTCGTCCATCAGATTGCCTTCGACGATGTCCTCCACCGTTGCGATGGTCTCGGCTGAGGCATGCGCCATCAGCATTAACTCGCGCCGCACTCCGATCCAGATATTGCCGAACTTGTCGGCGAGCGGCGCGTGCATGAGGGTTACATCGGGCCTCAGCGCGGGCAGGTAGACGATCGGGTCATCTTCAGCGAACGGGTTTTCACCGACTTTCCAGTCCGCACGCTGACGCAAAATGTCGGAACCGATCAGGCCGCGCAGTGGAATGAATGGGATACCCTTCTCAGAGGCCTGCAGTGCGGCGTAGATTGCCGGACAGGTTGCGTCCATCATCCGGATAGACGCTTGCCTGACTGCTGCTGTGAACCGGGGTGCCAGTCCGTATTCGGATAAGGTTACCGCCGCTGTCTCAACCGTTGCAACGCAGCCTGCCCCGATCAGCATGTCGGCCTGGAACCCCATGGCTGGCACGCCAATAAGGTGCAGTTCTTTAGCTCTGCGCTTGATTAGCGCCCGGGTGGCAGCCAGCGAACAATAAGAGTAGTCCGGCGGCAAGGCCACCTTTGCTCCATCCGGAATATGGGTAGCGAGTTCATCGATCGAGAGTTGGGTGGCAAGCATGGATGTTAGATCCTGAATTTCACACAAGCGCAGTTTAGGGGTTCCCAGTCCCGAATCTTAGGGCATTCAACGCGCACCGTCATCTCATGCGGGATCGCTTGGTTTTTGAGTTTCATTTGATGCGTACTCGCACAGTGTCATGATAGTACGTGAGAAGCTCTGGAAGTTTGCGCTGTGGATAACTCCGATTCGCGCGCTGAGTTACGGTCGAGGAGGATTGGTCCCTTAGTGTATGCGAGAAGCGGCGCATCGGATGCGCGTTGCGGCGGTTCCTCACTCTGCCGCTGAGGACATTCCTGCTATTGCCTCCACTGACGGCGACAGATAGGTGCCCTGGCGGAGCAGTTCGCGTTGGACCAGGTGCGCATCGAGCTCGCGCGGGATTATGCCCGTATTCGCTGCTAGGGCAGCTGCGGTTCCGGCGGCTTGGCCGCTCAGCCAGCATTGGGGAATCTCGCGCAGGAAAGAGTGTGAGCTGGGATCACAGGAGATGTGGCGACCAGCGCCCAGAACACCGTCAATCCCTTGTGGCAGAAGTGCTCCATAGGGCACCGATACATTAGGGAACTTGGGCGACAATGAGGTTGAGACGCCGATTTCATCGCTCCAAACCTTACCTTCGTTCCACTGTGTTCGTGTGACCTTAGCAAGGCCGACGAGGCGTCGGCTGTGGCGGACACCTATCTGGGGTGCGCCGAGCATCAAAAAGGCGTTGCTGAAGCCCGGGGCTTGGGCGCGATAGAATTCGAGGTGCGCAACGGTCAACCGGCGTGAACGAATTTCAACTTCGGTTAGGTCGTCGACATTGACTGCGGAGTACCCTGACAGTCGGGTTCCCATGAACAAGGCTATGTCATCGCGCCAACCGACGAATGGTTTCTCGAAAGGGCCTATTGTGTTGCGGCCCTGCGCCATCAGCGCCTTGAAGCCCTCTCTGTCT
>CAUZQN010000537.1:0-3171 GCA_963581605.1 uncultured Binatia bacterium (SeqCode) | reverse complement strand
TGCCGTTCGGAAGAGTTCGGGTCGAGCCAGCGCCGAATAACTTCGTCTATGGAAAGCAAGATTTCTTGTACAGGTCTGTGGGCAAGGTGACGGGTGTGATTTGCTATCAGGGTGTCGATCGTTGTACTGAGTTCGGCCGGGGAGGGGGGAGGCATGCATGCACCTTAATTCTACTACCTATATTATGCGCCTGAGAGATTCTTCGCTTCTGCTCAGAATGACAAATTCCTGACCTCAATGGAGCCCGTCCCGTAGGTCGGGTGAGCGGAGTCTAACCCGACGCCCTGTTCTCGGTGCGCAGGGCGCACCCTACTGCGCCGACAAGAAATCATCTAATACGAGGGCACAACCGCGCGCCTCAGAGCCAGGCGTCCGACCGGTGATCTGAAACCCCTCGCCGGTCAGATAGCCCACATCATCGGTTTGAATAGCCATAACCGAGCCGCAGTTGGCAAGATCAAAGTGGCGCAAAATGCCTTTTTCACCGTGCGCGACCTCTTCCAAGGTTTCAGGATCGACTACCAGCGTGCGCGTCCAGGCCGGACCAATCTTATAGCGGGGTTCGCTGCTTTTTCGAAAACGGTTGTACAGCACATGGTCGTAGAACTGTGACGCCATCTCGGTCATGCCGTACTCATTCACACAGTAATAGCCGGCGACCTTGAGATACTTCCAGCACGACAAGAGGTAGCCGTTACGTGAGATCGACCGGCCTTTGCCCTTATTGCCGCCCGTGTCCATGATGCGGCTGCTGGACGGCAGGCCAAACGTTTTGCCACGAACTGCACACCAATCGAAAAAGGCGACTACGGCCGAGGTGATAGCCAGGACGCAGACTGGCTCAGTGTTCTCCTGGGCGTACACAACCGCTTCGGCAAATGCTTCCAGGTGTATCCCGTCCTGATCAATAAAATAGCGACTATCGTCTGTTCCCAATTCCTGCATGACCCACGCGGCCATCTGGCTGAGTGACGAGTGCGGCTGCATGTCGGGAGGGGGAATCAAACTCAGGATACGAAGCTGTCGCTCGTCGGGCAGCAGACACTGTGAGAAGTGGCTCAGGGCAGACGTATGGTAGAGCTGCAGGTCTGGCACCAAGTGCCGCCCGCGCTTTTCTTGTCCTTGCGTTGTACCACTGGTGAGAAAGATCTTTTCCGCCGGTCCGCAGGTCAGGTCTAGCTCTTTAAAAGCAAGGGTAGGCACGGCTGGAATGTTCTGCCACGTTTTTACCGTGTGTGGCGTTTTATTTCTGGACAGACAAAAGCGCTGGTAGGGCAGGTTGTTTTCAAATTGATATGCAAAGACCGCCAAGGCTAATGCAGCAAAGTCTTTGCCGTCCGGACTGGTGATAAAATCCAGCACTCGTGTATCTAGTGGATTCGTTGAGGTATGCACGGGAGAAAGAGCATAAGAAGTCGCGAAAACCCTGTCAACGAGAGGGCTGTTAGGGGTTGGAGCTGTCAATGAAATCAGTTAGGCTGGCCGCACGAGGAGAAATGCTCCACTGAGGAGCACTCTCGCACAATCCGTAATCGCGGAGGACATAACGGCCATGCCATCCCTCGAAGAAATGTACGATACAGCGTACGACCTTTTGTGCGACGACGAGACAGACAAAGCCATCGCCGCCTATAAAGCCATTCTGGATATCGACCCAAACTATGTCGAAGCTGTTCACGACTTGGCCCATGCCTATAGCGATAATGAACAGTTAGACGAGGCTATAGAAATGGCCAAGAAGTTGACCGAGCTCAGCCCTGAGGATGAAATGAGCTTTACCGTCCTGTCTCGTTTATACCAGCAAAAAGGCATGGTTCCAGAAGCGGAAGCGGTTGCCGCCCAAGCCCGTATGCTGGACTGGAAACGCCAGCTAAAAGAACAGAAATAAGAAGAGAATAAATAGAGCGAATAGAGCCATGAGAGCCAATAAATGGATTGTGAGTCTGTATGCCTGAGCTAACCGATGCGGAAATGATCGCGCGGCTGATTAAGCAGACGAAGCTGCTGATCGCCACCGATGACGAGATGCCGATCGAAACCAAACTGCAAACCCAAGGCATGCTCAAAGAGTTTGAAGCGCTTATGTCCATCCCCGAGGACGAGCAAAATCCTGATGAAGTCCGCAGTCAGTATGACTTTCTGTATGCTGAACTGAGTGAATACGCAGACCTTGATGCTCTGCTGTCTGCCATGCGAAATTTTAGTCCGTATATCGATTAGGCGGTAACGAAGAAGGAAAGAACAGTCTATGCCACAGATCGAATCAAATGGAATCAACCTGTACTACGAAGAACACGGCCAAGGCGAACCGCTCATTCTTATTATGGGTTTTACTATGAGTTCGGTGGGCTGGCACTGGAACGTCGAGAGATTTGCTCAATCGTTTCGGACGATAGTGTTTGATAACCGCGGCGTGGGCCAAAGCGATAAACCGGATGAGCAGTATACCATGACGATGTTTGCCGATGATACCGCCGGTGTCCTGGACCATCTGAACATCGGTAAAGCCCATGTGTTTGGCATTTCTATGGGCGGGATGATCGCCCAAGAATTTGGGCTGCGTCATCCACAGCGCGTGAAGAGCCTGATACTGGGCTGTACGAATTGTGGCGGGGAAAAGACTCTGCTGTCACAAGATCCCCAAGTCGTGAATATGCTGACGAATATTGCTGACTTCGGTGTGGAACAGGCGGCACTGGCCATGACCAAAGTCGCTGTCACACCCCGGTTTATACAACAGCATATGAGTATCCTGCTCGAACTGACCCAGCTCTCGAACCAGCATCCTACGCCCAAACACGGCATGGTGAATCAAATGGCCGCCATTCAGGGCCACGACACCTACGGTCGCCTTCCGGATATCACAGCCCCGACGCTGGTTATTACGGGAAAAGAAGACGGCCTGGTACCGCCGGAAAACTCTGCGACCTTGGCCCAGCGCATTCCCAATGCCGACCTGACCATCCTGTCAAACGCCAGCCATCTGTTTAATATTGAACTGGCACACACGACGGTTGATCTCGTGACCGAGTTTATTCAGCGCCAGCATGAGTGGCAGTAGATCGCACTCCCTGGTCGAGCCAAGTGAAAACTGCTGCAGGCTTTTAAAAGACGAGAGGCTGAGGGTGGCGTGAGAATGATGGGCGCTGGCCTATCCAGTTGGCTCTTCTG
>CAUZQN010000536.1:0-3176 GCA_963581605.1 uncultured Binatia bacterium (SeqCode) | reverse complement strand
CCGTTTCATGCTCGTGCTCTGCCCCATCTTGCCAAGGCCGAGATGGGAAACCCGACACGTTATGCCCACATTTTCCCCTCACGGCCGTCTCTTGAAGTCCAAATTCTCTACACGAACCAAAGTCCAATCATCAAATGCCACCCACTCGTAATGGAGGCGTAGCTTGCCCGAGACCGCGCCTGCGGTTTTCATATGAATGACTATAGCTGCCGTGTTACCCGAGTACTCGGTCTCCAGAATATCGATGTCTCTCGTTTCCGCGTCTTCGAAATACCAGCCGTCCAGCCCCTCACCCATAGGCCTGCCAACCATATCTCTCGGCTCGGCTTCACCCAAATACCAGCCACTCGGCCCTTCACTCGTACGCCTGGCCGCCATATCGTTTCCAATCCGTTCCACGGTGATCTTGGGATGACCGAAATCACCGCCCCCACCCGAGCAGGCAAAGGCAGCCAGGGCGAACACAACGGTAAGTACTAAGGACTGGAGTTTGCGTGCTGTTGCGAACATAGGCTGAGAGGCCATACCTGCCTCCTTTCCTGACCCCGTATCAGTTTTCTCTCTGCTACAAAACCATTGGCCGTTTGCGATATGAGTCTCATGGAACTGGTGACGCTCAGATTCAGAAGCGCAGCCGGGTGATGCTACGCTTGCCGGCCTTCCGGCCAACGATCTCTGGTGATCAAGACTACATCATGCCGGTTGTATGCGAGCGGATTGTCCGCAATCTGAGACACATCCTTGAATCCGGTAAGATGGTAAAAACAATAAGAGAATGACCCCTGGGCTTGCACTTTTATGGGTCCACACGTATTTTCACATCCGGTTTGCCTCTGTTTTTCCAGCACGCTCCCGTAGCTCAATTGGATAGAGCAACGGGCTTCGAACCCGCACAGGTTGTGAAACGAAAAGTCCAACACTGATAGGTATTTGGCGATAAGATGCTGTTTTCAAAGATGAATTGCCTTTTCCCTCCTTTCTCCTATTGCGTCACGTCTCTCTGGTTTTCCCCTATATTTCACTAAAAATTTCTACTCTGTTTCTACTCAATAGTAGAGACGAGGGGACATCTCAGAAGTCTCCTTCCATGCCGCCGGAAAACCCAAGGATAGTGATGTATCGTCGTGCCTGGTAGACGTATCGGCACCAGCCCGCTAGTCCGTTTAGAATATCTCCGTGAACATTACCTATTTGGAGGCTGGAAGATTCGAGCGGGAGCAAACGCTTTGTCAAAGAAGACAGCAAAAGCTAGAGGAAGCCCGAGAAAGGCTCCTCACTTAACAGTCCGAACTTTTGAGGAGTTTTGCGGGTGGCTGTTTGCATTTAGAGCCGCTTTGTATGTGGATGAATGGAGAGAAGAGAACGCTGAATCAACTTCTCAGCAACGATCTGCAACGTCGAAAGAGCTGTCCCTCAAGGAACTCCGAGAGCTGAACCGTGGCCGGCCTGGCGTGAAAGGTCCTGATTCGGCCTGGGGCTGCCGCCATTTCTTCGGCGTGCGGAAAGACGGCAGCGCGTATATTGATCACCTCAGGGAAGCGTACAAAGCGCTCGGCACGATTAAGAATCGAACCCGCACCATAACCCTTATTCACGCCGCGTTCAGCGAAGCGTGCCGCGAAAAAGAGCGCAAAGGGAGACGAACGCACACGGAACGCAAGACCAAGTACGATCAACTTATTCAGGCTCGCCGAAAAGTACACGATCTCGCCCGTTCCCTCGATACCCAACTTGTTACCTACGTCAAAGCGACGCGCGCTGTTGCACCTCATGCCAGGATGACACTTTCTTTTCCTGCGTTTCCTGAGGCCCAAAGGGAAGTATTGCGTGTTGAGTGTGACAATCCCGCTGAGATTGAGCTATGTCGTGAAGAGCTTCAGAGTATAATAGAGAGGTTGACGGCGATTGACGATTACAACCCGGTCCCAAAAGTTGGAAGCGGCAGACTACAAAAGCGGGCGCTGAATGACGCGCTTGTCGAAGTCGTGGAACTATACAAACAGCGCGAATTCCCACAGCGCCGAGCTGTAGTTCATACTTATCATCTCCTGTACGTGGCCGGTATAACCTCAGACAAAAAGCCACACGGCTTGGAGGGGAAATATCACCAGCTCCCAACCTCCCGCCGTTCCTGACGACCCTCTTAAAAAAGTCGCAGAATCAGGAAATTCTTACGACTTATCTTAGATAGATTTATTCCCTTCTCTAGTTGTTCAGAGTGTTCACGTATAGGCCACGTTCTCTGGAGGTGCTCACGTGCAAGAACAACTTAAAACAGTCCGGCAGGCCGCGACACGTCTAAATACGAGCCCTGCAACAATTTACCGACTAGTCGATGCCAAGCTGCTGCCAGCAGTCATCTTAGCTAAGGGGCGGAACAAACGGATCATTCGATTCAGAGCCGAATCAATCGAGAGATTCATAAAGAATCGGGAACAATAAGCAAAATCACTGGAGAAGTGTATGCGCGGAGCCGATTCATCTTCTTCCGGGCAGGTACCGTTTGACCTGGTGATTGCTCGACTGGAAAAGGACGGCTATATCCCCAAACGGAAGGGCAAAGAACTGCCCAAGCCCTACCGCCGCGCCCTGGAGGACATCAAAAAAGAAGCGGGGATTCTCGCGAGCGCCGATCCTATCGAGATTCCGTCGATGAGTTTTATACCACGGGCAGACGTAGTTGCCTTGATGCGCCGCATACGCGGGATTGACGACAAAGCACTCGGAACAGGAGAGGGGAGCGGACATGGTGCGCGCGGGACTGGATGATGACGACACGCCTGGTCGCAGACGATTACGAGAACCAACGTATGGCGGAACAGGAGCGCGATATCGAGGCCCCGGATGAGCCACCCCCCTCCGCCGATCCTGCCGGCCTGTATCCGGTCCCCGGCGTTGTCTGGCAAGGGCTCTTTGGTGAGATCGCGGACTATCTCGGCGACCATAGTTGGGAGGTCTTGCTCGGCTGCTTGACGGCGACCGGGGCGCACGCCCACCGGAAGATCGACGCGAAATACCACGGGCGATTGTTCGGGATGTTCTACGGCCTGCTGGTCGCCCCCTCGGGCACGGGCAAGTCAATCTGTACGCTGACCTGTAAGGGGCTCTTACCGGACTGGTACACGGTGCGCGGCGCGGTCCAGAGCGGCCCGGCCTTGGCGCCCGTCCTGGCGGTC
>CAUZQN010000535.1:0-3179 GCA_963581605.1 uncultured Binatia bacterium (SeqCode) | reverse complement strand
TGAACCGGGACGCTCACGCCTTTGATTGTGGCCGCACCAAGGGCGTTGAATTGAAAATAGCCGTCTGTGAGCCGATGTGTATGCTGGCTGACCACAATTGAGCCGCCTTTGGCCAAGCTCTCCATACGAGCCGCGAGGCTGGTCGCATGCCCGACAGGGACATAGTCGGTATGCAGATCGTCTTTCCGAATGGAACGCACCACAACCTCACCAGTGTTGATGCCAACACGAATCTCAAGCGGCATCCCACCGGCTAAGCGGTGCCGGTCAGCGTATTCGCCAATCTCTGCCTGCATGCGCAGACCGGCGTAGATAGCGCGCTGAGCGTGATCTTCATGGGCAATCGGGGCTCCAAACAGGGCGAAAATCCCGTCGCCCATGGATTGCGCCACATAGCCTTCATACTGGTGTACCGCATCCATCATGTGTTGAAGGGCCGGATCAATCAGACGACGCGCATCTTCAGGGTCCAGCCCTTCGATCAACTCCATCGAGCCTTTGATATCGGAAAATAGTGCCGTGATGGTTTTGCGCTCCCCATCCGTACCTCCGCGCGCTTCGAGCGCTTGTTGGTCGGCAAGAATACGCTGAGCCAATTGCGGGGGCGTATAGCTGGCTGGGGATTGGGGCATGAGGGGCGCCGCGCATTGTCCACAGAATCGAAAGCCGGATGGATTTTCAGATCCACACTGTGAGCACGGGAGGGGCAATGCGCACGCACACTGGCCGCAGAACTTCATTCCGGCCGGATTTTCAAACCCGCACTGTGAACACTGAATACGAGGTGCTGCCATCCCACAAGCCATATGGTGTCGGATTACGCTGCGCTAATCCGACCTGCGGGATAGGCCGTCATTACTGAGCTGAAAGCGAAGAATCTCTCAGGCGGACACAACGAAGAGATTCTTCGTCACGGAGCTCCTCAGAATGATACGCGTCGGATTTGCATTGACAAACTATGAGAGTTGGAACTGCATCATGCCGAAGCCCACGACCATGGCTTCTTCATACATGACCACTTCACCCTTTGCGCCTTCGACGGCGCCGGCCACGGCAATCCAATTACGAATCTCGTGCGTGCCGTTGCCGATGGCCTCCATCTCTGCATCGGTAATATCGAGCATGGCAGGATCCTGCCTGCACAAGAGATCAAGAAACCTCTTATCGAACTGTTCATCGACCTTGCCCATGTCCGGCGTACCAACCGCGTGCGACAAGCCACCCGTACCCAGAATCGCCACGCGTCGGGAACTGTCCCAGGACTGAATAGCTTGGCCGACCATCCGGCCGAAATCATAGCAGCGTTTCAGACTGGGCAGGGGCGGCAAGACGCAGTTCTGGATCAGCCACAGATAAGATAAATCCCATTGCGGCGTCAGAAAATTAAGACAGGTCAGAAAGCCGTGCTCCAGGCCGACTTCTCCAATCCGGGTGAGGTCAAAGCCCTGGCGGACGCCGGCATCAAGAACGACCTCAGCCAACTCCGACTCAAAATTTACGGAAATGCTGCCGCACGGAATGCCCAGCCAGTTTTCCACCGGACCGACCCCGGTCTCAGCCGTCACCACTCCGAACGATGGATAGCGCCGCGGATCGAGCGCGTTAAAGTGCTCGTCTGAGATGACTACGATGGTATCGGCTCCAGCCGAGGTGAAGGTGTCTCGGAGGGTATCGAACCCGTTATGAATTCTGCCCCACGTGGCTTCATCCGCCATCTGCGGAGCACTCATCATCAATGGACTGTGGACCGACGACATAGCTGCAACGATTTCCGCCATAGGTTTCTCCTTTTTTTGAAAGGTAGAGTGCGTCCTACGCACCCATAGATAGTGGGCTAGGGGGCAAGGCCCATCTCACAATTTTTCAGATTCTACTTCCCCGGTTGCGGCCCCTTACCCGGTCGCCTTTTTGAGTTGCTGTATATATTGAGGGATTTCGAGCCCGACAGCCAGCGCGAACTGAACCAGAATGTAGGGATGAATGCCGTGCGTATAAAGCCAGCCCATATCCTGGGCCTTGAGCCGCTGCCGTTCTTCATCGGTTACATCGTAGTTTGCCAAGATCGTATCCGGCTCTTTGGCATACTGGGCTAAGTCTTGCTCAGACCGAAACAGGTCGACCAGCATAATATTGACGCTTTGTGCACTCATGATTCCTCCCTTAATGCCCTGTCCCTCGTATACTCGGCTCAAACACGGCTTGTCAATGAACGTAAACCGGTATCTATTGGAGAAAGAACGCGGCAGAGGTTAAATCGATTATAGTAAAATATGAGTCGCATACGGAGGCAGCACCATGAGCCTTGCACCCATGGAGAATAATCTCGTCGAGTTCACCTGGCCGGAGGCAGGCATGCCCTCGGTTCCGTACCAGGTATTTTGTGACCCTGCGGTGTACGCGCGCGAACAAGAGCGCATTTTTCGGGGCAGAACCTGGAACTATCTTGCGCTCGAAGCCGAGGTCCCCAATCCCGGCGACTTCAAGGCGACTTTTGTTGGCGACACACCCGTCGTCGTGTCACGCGATAAAGAAGGCGTACTGCACGTCTTTGTGAACCGCTGCGCCCATCGTGGTGCGATGGTGTGCCGCGAGACTCGCGGTAACCGTACCAGCCATACCTGCATTTACCATCAGTGGAGTTATAACCTGCAGGGCAACCTGATCGGCGTACCGTTCCGCAAAGGTATCAACCAGCAGGGCGGCTACGGCGAGGACTTCGACCTGTCGCAGCACTCGTTACAAAAACTCCGAGTGGCCGTGTACAAGGGTCTGATCTTTGCCTCTTTTACCACCGACATCGAACCCCTCGAAGAGTATATCGGTCCTGCTATGCGGCCCTGGCTGGACCGCGTTTTTAACCGCCCGGTTCAGATTCTTGGTTACGCGCGCCAATTCATCCACGCCAACTGGAAGCTGTACTCAGAGAATGTGAGAGACCCGTATCACGCCAGCCTGCTGCATCTCTTTCACACCACCTTGGGGATTTATCGTTCGTCACAAGGCGGCGGGATCATCATGGATGAGACCGGCCGACACAGCATGCTGCGCGCCTATAAAAAACCGAGGCAGAAGAAGTGGCTGCCTACAAAGGCAAGAACATCCGCAGCTATCAGACGGACTATACCCTGGCTGACCCGTCACTCCTGACCTCACGCAAAGAATTTGATATTGAATTGACC
>CAUZQN010000534.1:0-3186 GCA_963581605.1 uncultured Binatia bacterium (SeqCode) | reverse complement strand
CCGCACCTGTTCCACTTGTTACGCCTCAGGCGAGGCCAGAGAAGCCTCCTGAACAGACCATACCCCCAGAGTCCGCCGCCCAGATGAAGATGGCGGCTATTCCCCACGCAGCGGCTTCAATACCAGCCCCAGCGCCACGGCAGCTCGCCCCACAGATCTCTGCTCAGCACCCATCGCCGCCGCAGACCTTGTCATCCGCAGCGTCCCAGCATCTCAGGCGAGGACACACGCTCTATACTGAAGGAAATTTGGATGGGGCAATTCTCCAATGGCAAAAAGCCGCAGACTTGGCGCCCACCAATGCCCAGGCCCAGTACCGCTTAGGACTGGCATTGCAGGATCGTGGCGATCTGCCCCAGGCGATTGCGGCGTTTGGCGAGTCCCTCCGCCTCAATCCGGATGATGCCAGCGTGCATATTCATCTTGCCCGGGCGCTTGAAGTCAAAGGCGACACACATGCAGCTCTGGCGGCGTATAACAACGCTTTGCAACTCGTCCCAACCTCAGCCCATGTGCACAATCGGCTAGGCCATGTGTTAGTTGCGGAGGGCGACGTAGCTGGCGCAGTGAAGGCCTGGCAGCAGACCATACACTTACAACCTGATTATGCCTATGCGTATGTAAGCCTGGGAGAGGCCCTTGCACAGCTGGGGCAGGAGGCAGAAGCCTTGGCCGCGTATGAGCGCGCTCTTGTGCTAGACCCCCAAGCGCCTTTTACCGCAGACGTGCGCCGGCGAGTGTGTCAGCTGCGTAGCATCAAGTTGTAGGAGGAAAATTCTCCGTAGCGGTGTACGCTGCAGAACGAGAACGGCGCAAGGCAGCCTGAAAATTCGGGAGGGACAGAATACCGCCGATCGTACGACTCAGCGCCAAAGTGAGTACATCGTCGGCTGTGCGATAGTGGTGTTGATCGCCGTGTCGAGGCGGATCGTGAACAACGTCCCAGACCTGCTCCTGCCACACGACCTTTCCGGACGGTAGCCGGTACAGGGAGAGCGACAAGGACACAGCCGCCCGTGTCGGCCCTCGCACCGGCAATTCTATCCGACGCGACCCGACGCGGACCTGTTGGTAGCGCCGGAGGCTGAACAGAGAAAACTCGTCTATCGTACAGCCCAGGGCATACGCCGCACGCTGATTTTGCCCTGCCAGCGGTTCTGGGAAGGAGAAAGGCAGTATTTCCGTTTCAATTCCTACTTCACGGAAATGTAACGTCAGGGCGTACTGGACGGTCTCGGCTAGCCTGTCCATTGTAAAGAATATTTTTGGAATATCCGGTAGGTGGGGCATCCCTGCGTCCATCCGGGGTAACCCCTGTAGACTTCGTCTCCCTCTCACTGCTGCGATTGTCACATGTCCTTCTTGAAAACTCAGACCAGAAAATCCAATGAGATTGTCCACTTCTTGGCGAAGCAGCAGTTCTTTGTCACGGCTTGCGTGGATTGCCGGGAGCGCACGGCGGTCAAGCGGGCGTAGGACGAGGATGTAGAGTGGCGGAAGCAGGGGAGGCTTTCTCTTCCCCAACCTGGGGATATAGCCCACCGCGACAGGATATATTTTTGGCGCGCGCGGTCCGCGGCTGAACATTGCCCTCAGCCATGAGCCCTTATGATCGTCAGTCAGTCGGATCCTAGGTCCACACGCATGCATGCCTATGAAAAGAAGACCAAGGAGCAGCCACACACACCACTGTTGAAGAACCGCTTTCTGAAACACATGCATTTTTGGGATTCCTATCCTGTGCGGCTGAGGACATCTGAGGGCGCATCTGAGGGATAAGTTGGGGCACTGTACTATGCCCCCACACAGACCGCCAGGGGGATGAATATATCAAAAGACAGAAAGCGCATGGTCGCAAGTGGGATTTGCAGGCGCACGTCTCCCGAAGGGGCGCCATCAAGTGAGAGAATGCTTCTGCTACAAACGAGTGGGCCAAACGAGGAAGCGATGATAGGAAAAGAAAGGAGAATTTCTCGAATGTCACAGCTCCTTACGACAGATCCGTTTGCTGATATCTTGAGCACCACGGACACACACCGCGCCCGTCACGGCTGTGGGGCCTACCCGTATGACAAGGGCACTTTACTCGGAGTCCTTGCAGCAGCAGTCCAGGCTACGCGCATTATCGAGGTGGGGACCGCCCTCGGGTATAGTGCACTGTGGCTTGCCCACGGCGCTCCGAGTGCCCAAGTCGATACAATTGAGAGCGACCCCGAGCACGTTCAGATCGCTCGTCAACACTGCATCGACTATAAGATGAGTGACCGAGTCCACGTCCATCACGGTGATGCCCTAACAGTCCTCGACAGCCTTGACACGAATGTCTACGACCTCGCATTCTTCGACGGATTCGCTCCAACCTCCCAGCTGATCACTGGTCTGCGTCAACGGCTGCGGACGGGCGGTGTTCTGGTGTGTGCCAATCTGACGCTCGGCAAGCACAATGCGAGCGATCTGCTCTCAGATCCAGAGGCCTGGATGACGCATTCATTCGGTGAGACCGCGATTGCGGTCAAGCGTTGAGCATGAGACTCAGCCGGAGCAAGGAGCTGAAAACGCACTTCGACATGAAATGCTCATTTCCCGACGAATCGTTTCCGCTGCCCCGTAAGCGCCGCCAAAACACACAAGAGACATCGTGCTATTCCGTAACAGTTGACGGGACAATTGCGCCACCCGCATCTAACCAGGCTTTAAAACCGCCTTCGAGATACACGGGATCTGGTACACCCATATCCTTGGCCAACTTAGCCGCCAGTAACGAACGTCCGCCTGTTGCACAGTAGAAGATTACTTTCTTCCCTGAGCTGAAAGTATCCATATATTTGGCACTCTTCGGGTCGATGTAAAACTCCAAGAGTCCACGCGAGACATGAACAGCTCCCTTTATGGTTCCATTTTTTACGATTTCCTCCCCTTCGCGTACGTCCACAAAAATGACAGAGTCATCACCAACTAATTCTATGGCATTGCGCACATCATAGGAGGCAACGGCAGCTAGCGCTTCGGCCTTATAGTCGTCGACGCCCTTCACCGTTGAGTCCTGCCCAGAGCAACCCAAAAGGACGCTGAATGTAATGAATGCTATTTTCGATGATCGCATTGAATTTTTTTAACCTCTCAATCTTACCGTTTAGCTTTGCCAGTGCAGCAATTCGCTAGGAATACTGTAACCCCAAAAAGGGC
>CAUZQN010000533.1:0-3186 GCA_963581605.1 uncultured Binatia bacterium (SeqCode) | reverse complement strand
AAAGACTTTCTTCTGCTATGTCTGAGCACATTTCTGTTCTTTGCCAGTATGTTTGTGATTTTACCCATCCTGCCACCTTTTATTATCCACGAATTGCACGGGACAGAGTCTCAGGTCGGCCTCATTATGGGTGCATTTGCAGCCGCATCGATTTTATCCCGGCCAGCTTCAGGAAGAATAGTCGAAAGCCGGAGTCGCAAATTCGGTTTGGCCCTAGGGGCGCTTATCTACTGTTTAGCCCCGATGTTCTACACCTTTGCTGATTCAGTACCGGTCATGCTAGCCGTACGGTTTTGCCACGGGGCTGGAATCGCCTTTTTCACTACGGCTTCTAGCGTGCTGGTTGCTGATCTGGCTCCCGCCTCTCGGCGGGGTGAGGCCATGGGCTATTTCGGCATGATGCTCAATCTCGCCCTGGCCTGCGGACCTTTTATGGGGGCCGCCCTTGTCGAACGTGCGGGCTTTCCCGCGCTCTTTTTGCTCGCTTCCTCCCTAGGCCTGGCAAGCTTGGCTATACTGCCTTTCCTATCCGAGCCAAACCGGCCAGATCCGAGTGTTCAAGGACCCAGGCCCACTAAACGCCCGCCATTATTGAGTCGGGCCGCTCTCTTGCCGGGTTGTGTCGCCGCCTGCATGTCGATGACTGTCGGATCGATCCTCGTTTTCCTGCCCCTATTGGTGCAGGAGCGTCAGTTGGGAAATCCGGGTCTATACTTTGTGGTCTTTTCGACTGTTGTCATTATCACTCGCCCGATTACAGGCAAATGGTCGGATCGGTTCGGTCGGGGGGTGATTATCATTCCTGGGCTACTCTTGCTCGCGATTGCTATGACCGTCTTGGCCCATGCCGATTCTCTGCCTTGGCTGCTGAGTGCAGCCGCAATCCAGGGGGTTGGATTTGGCAGTGTCCAACCCGCTCTGTTCGCTCTTGGGATTGACCGCTCGACCGAACAGACGCGAGGACCCGTGCTGGCCACCTTGATGATGGCCTTAGACCTGGGTCATGCTCTGAGCGGTATTGGGTTGGGCCTTGTTCTTCAGCAGACCAATTTTACGGTGACGTATCTGTGTGTGGCAGGCATTGCGCTGCTTGGGGCGGGAGTGTTTACCGCTGGAACGAGAGTACAACGGTCACGAAGGCGGTGAAGTTTATTGTCGGGTTACGCTATGCTAACCTGCCCTACGATCTAATCCCGATCCACGACCGAATATAGAGGAGGATCGCTTTAATATTTCTCAGCAGGATTTCGTACTATCCCTAAATCTTGTATCACCTCAGCTCCCAACTGAGTGAATACCTGGGGCGAAATCCCAATCTTCAGACCCCGACCACCTCCACCGAGAATAACCGACTCCAACTGCATCACCCGTTCATCAACGTAGAGCGGCAGGTCTGATGGCAAGGAAAACGGCGTCACTCCGCCGACCTGCATGCCCGTCAACGCATTCATCTGCTCGGCTGACGCAAACGAGGCTTTGGACACACCCATAAGTTTGCGTACCCGCTTGTTCACATCGAGCTGCGTTGTGGCGAGGACCACACACGCAACAAACTTTTTGGGCTCTTTCTTGGACGCGACGATAATCGTGTTGCCGGAGGTTTCAGGCGGATAGCCATACTTGGCACAAAACACGCCGGTGTCAGCATGCGCAGGATCGATAGTAATCTGCTCGTATGGCAGCCCAATTTTTTCAAGCGCGTCGATAACCTGTTGTTCCGAAGATGTCATACCCCACAGTCCTCCTTATTCAGCGGCTTCAACAGCAACCGCCTCCGCAGCCGACAGTTCGCTAGACGCGACCTCTCCGAGGTCAATCTCGCGCTCTGGATGCACCCACAACCAGGCAAGCGCGCCAAACAACGCCAAGGAAGCGGTCGCGTACAACGCGCCGTCCCAACCAATATACTGGGCCAAATAGGGAGTCAGCGTAGGTGAAATCGCGCCACCCAGGTTGCCGCCCATATTCATAAAGCCTGAGACCGTGCCCGCATACGGTTTGGCCAAGTCTATCGTCACTGCCCAATACGACGATGTGCTCAGGGAGAGCGCACCCGCCCCGAGTGACAGCCATAAGATGGCAAGATACGGATCTTCTGCCGCCGCCCCAGCGTAGATAAACCCGGCGACGCACAGAAAACTGACACTCCCGATCCCGCAGCGTCCCAGCCGCTTGCCGAAACGGCGACTCAGATGATCACTCAGCCAGCCACCTATGGGGGATGCAATCGCGCTGGCTAAAAACGGCGCTGTGGTATAGAAGCCGCCGTCCAGCATGGAGAAGCCACGCACGTTGACGAGGTATAGATAAAACCACGAAAAGTAGATGTAAAAGATATAGCCCAGAACAAAATACGCGGCGGTCAGAAACCACAGATCTCTCCGCCCCAAGAGGACGCGCCACGGAACACGGGCTAAAGATGGACCCGGAGTTGGACCGGAACCGGCATCCTGATTGATATATTGCAACTCTTCTTGATTGACCCAAGGATGTTCTTTTGGCTGATCAGCCGCAAACCAGTACCAGACCAGCGCGACCACAACGCCAGCCCCACCAGCCAAGTAAAATGTGGCTCGCCAGCCCCAGGTCAGCATAATCCAGACGATCAGCGGGGGCGTGAGTGCCGCACCGACAGAGCTGCCGCTGATCGCAATGCCGTGCGCTAACGCCCGCTCGTGTGGAGCCACCCAATTGGCTATCATCCGGTTTCCATTCGGCGGCGCAGCGGCCTCACCCAAGCCGATCAAAACCCGCACCACAGCGAACGACCCGACAACGCCAACCAGGGATGTCAAAAACAGGTCCCCCGCGAGAGCGGTCGCTGCGGTGAAAACCGACCACCACAAAATGGCCCAGGTCAGTACTCGCCGAGGACCGAAACGATCACCCAGCCAGCCACCGGGAATCTGGACCAGGGCATAACCCAGGACAAAGGCACTAAAAATCCAGCCGAACTGAACATCGCTCAGCCCGTATTCGGGCATGATGTATTTAGCCGCAATCGAGATGTTCACTCGATCGATGAACATCAATACATACACGACAAAGAGCAGCCCAATCATCAGCCAGCGCGTACGTGTAGGGGCTTCATTCATAACAACTATAAATTTCTCTGAAATTTCTCGGATAGACAGAATGCCAACTTCACAGCAAAACGCCGGGTTGAAACCCGGCGCCTTGTTCCAG
>CAUZQN010000532.1:0-3190 GCA_963581605.1 uncultured Binatia bacterium (SeqCode) | reverse complement strand
CGTGTCCTCGGATACACTCCGGAAGATATGACAGGAGATAACCTGCTCTCTTTCGTTCATCCTGATGACACGGCAGCCCTACAGAGTATTCTTAACGAGGCACTGGCGCAGCCAGGCCAGAATGGCTTTGCCCGCTGTCGCCTGCGTCACGACAACGGCGAGTGGTGCGTGCTTGGGATAACGGCGACAGGTTTCTGTGCGGAAACAGGACCCCTGAGTGTGATTTTGCGCTGTCATGAAGCGGCCGAACAGCGTCCGGATACGCAGTCGGCTGCGCAGTCCTATGGGGTAACAGGCCTGGACCAAGAAGAATATGCCACCCTCCTGCATTTGCTCAACAGAAGCCTCTCTGTAGAGATGCTCCAACAAGCGATGCTGTCTTCCCGCCAAAAGGGTCTGCCGCTCGCACTGTTACTCATGGATTTGGATCAGTTTCGAGAAATCAACGGCACCTTCGGACATCGCTGGGGAGATGCGCTCCCGCGACAGGTAGGAAGCCGAGTACGGCAGGCTTTACGGAAATCTGATGGTATTGTCCGCCTTGGGGGGGATGAGTTCGGCGTACTCCTGCCAATGGTTGGAAGTCGTGAGGGCGCGATTCGTATTGTCCGCCGTATCCTGAACGCATTAGAAGAACCATTTTCGATCGAGGGGCATCCAGTACATGTTGGGTCGAGCATAGGCATAGCCTTGTCCCCGGAACACGGGGCCGACGTTGATGCGCTTCTACGGTGTGCCGATATTGCCCTGTATCAGGCCAAACACACAGGCCAGGGTTTTGCTGTGTACGCAGAAGAGTATGATTTATACAGCCCGGATCGCCTCACGCTGGCGACGGAGCTTCGCCAGGCAATTGATCAGCATCAACTGAGGTTGTACTACCAACCGAAAATCCACATGATCGACGGCCAGGTGCGGGAAGTCGAGGCGCTGACGCGTTGGGAGCATCCGGAACGCGGGCTGCTCTCGCCGGACCAATTTATCCCCTCAGCCGAGCAAACCGGATTGATACACCCCTTCAGCCGCTGGGTCTTGCGATCCGCCCTGCGCCAGAGCAAGGTCTGGCACCGCAGAGGATTTACCAGTCGTATTGCGGTGAATCTTTCCATGCATAATTTACAGGATGAAAGACTCCCGCAGGTCATCAAAAAGCTCCTCAAAACGTCGGGCGGAAACCCGAACTGGCTGGGGGTAGAGGTTACTGAAAGTGCGCTTGCTTCCGATCCCATCCGAGCCGTGGATATTCTGTCCCACCTGCATGATATGGGGGTCTGGATTGCGATTGATGACTTTGGGACCGGTTATTCGTCTTTTGCTGCGCTGAAGCGGCTGCCGGTTGATGAGATTAAGATCGATAAATCTTTTGTTATGGGTCTTACGACCGATACGCAGGATGCCGCTATCGTTCGCGCAACGGTAAACCTTGGACAGAGTGTTGGACTGACGGTGACCGCCGAGGGTGTTGAAAACGAGGAGACGGCGGACTACTTGGCGGAATTGGGCTGTGACCTCGCCCAGGGCTATTATTATAGTCGTCCGGTTCCGGCTGGCGACATCACGCCCTGGCTGCAGCCGGGCCAGCAAATGATGCGTTGACCGGGCTGCACAATCGGCGTTCCTTTGAGGAGCGGGCAGAGGCAGAATGCACGCGGGCCTTACGCTATTCACATCCGCTGGCGGTCCTGTTCGGAGATATAGATCATTTCAAACGGGTGAATGATAGCTATGGTCATGCCCAAGGTGATAATGTCCTGAAACGCGTGGCCCAAACCCTGTTTGATATCTGCCGAACAAACGACACGATCGCGCGCTACGGAGGAGAAGAGTTCGCGATTCTCCTACCGGAAACCGGTCCGGATGAGGCCCAAGTTGTTGCGGATCGTCTGTGTGCCGCAGTGCGCGCTCTCTCTTTTTCCTCTCCTACCGAGCCCTTCCAGGTCACTATCAGTATCGGTCTTGTCTCCCTTCCGCCTGGATGTTCCCACGCTTATTCCGCGCTGCTTGAACAAGCGGATGAAGCCCTGTATACGGCAAAAGGGAACGGCCGAGATCGGGTGGAATGCTGGCGAGGTCACTGAACCTCGCGGTGCAGTCACCGATAACTTCACCCCACCTCTCATTTCATTGTCCGGCCAACATTAATATTCGGCGGTCGCTTTTCAGTTCGAAAAGCGGCCTCTTTATCGATTCGGAAATAGGAGGGGATATGTATAAAGTAATTGGGATTTTGAAACGGCCTGAAGGCATGCATATTGAGGATTTTCGCCGCTGGTGGATAGAAGAGCACGCGCCTAAGGTGAAGCAATGGCCCGGCCTCAAACGCTACTGCATTAATCTGTCTACCACAGATGATCAGCGCTATGACGGCGTCGCCGAGGTCTGGTTTGAGAACAAAGAAGATATGGACGTAGTTTTTGGCACGTCCAAAGGCCAGACAGCCAGAAACAGTGCCACAAGCGGATCACAAGAGATTGTGATCTTATTGACTGAAGAGCATGTCATGGTGGATAGCTAGAAAAAAGAGACAGACAGGGACGGTGTAGGGGCGGCTCACGAACCGTCCCTTTGTTTTTTAGCGATCCTACGCAACACCTGCGCAGCACTTGCCCCGGTCAGCCGGCCTGATACTCGTCGTCCTGAGACAGGACTTGGTCTGAGCCTGTCGACCCCGCTTAAGACATGCCTTTCGAAGTCTGTCCTGAGATTTGCCGAAGGGGATGACTGTTCTTATAAGTCAATTTGAACGCCGGCATCTATGCCCATAGCGACGCGATAGCCGCCTTCTTGGGCCGCCTGAAATTTATTACACCAGGTTTTCACATTGTCTCGAATTCTCTGTTGGCGTTCGTCTGTTGTGGCGTACTCACGGACCATATCGAAAACGGGTTCGCCGTGGGCCTCTGCTTCACCGATGTGGGCATAGAAGAATTCAAGATCTGCCCGACTCAGTCCATATTTTTCCTTGAGGGAGCGAACCAGGCCCTTCATAGAACTATCGCTCCGAGTCTCTCCACCAATCGACATGGCGGCGAGGGTAACCAGGCCATACTCCTTCCTGCCAAGATCAATCACCCAGTCGACATACTCGACCGACTCCTGGGCAACCACCGGATGCAACACCTCTTCTTCCGTTGCACCCAGCGCTTTGGCCAGACGCATGGACAGCATCCAGTGGGCGTCGTCTCCCCGG
>CAUZQN010000531.1:0-3194 GCA_963581605.1 uncultured Binatia bacterium (SeqCode) | reverse complement strand
TGGTAAATGGGCCACAGAAGCGATGAATCACCGCTTGGACTCTAAGATCGGTGAGGCCATGACCAACCCCAACATGACCTATTTTGAGAAGGTCGATCACGGGGTGCGGCTCAGCGCGTAGCTTAAACTCCCGTCCTTGGAGCTTGCAGGGTAGGTGTAGTTTCGTAAGGTGTTGAAATCCCGCCCTGTAGCCCGGATAGAACGGAGTGGAATCCGGGGAATGCGAGCGGAGGATTTCCCCAGGTGAGTAGGGTATTCTTGACTCCGCTCCGCTACCTCCAGGCTACTGCTTGGGCGCTCTGCGCCTTCTTTGAGAGCGTATGCACAATGCCGAGCAATCCATCTATCGATAAATCTTCATTGAGTAACGGCCAATGAATCCCATACCCCGATGGGGAAATCTCAAATGTCTGACGATCCTTCTTAGGAGCATTTAAGAGGGTTTGAGATATCTCGCCTATGTTGAACGTCTTGGCCTGTCCATCGATGGTGACATGAAAAACATCGCCCTCAAAATGCACTTCTGTCACGTCATAATATCGTTTCATGGTTGACGTCTCCGTAATCGTGTAAAACCCTATTTGCTCCTATGTATCGTTTCAATAGAGGGTCTCTTCAGCAAGAGTACGATTTGCCTCAAGCACCAGCTCGATAGCCTCCTGTAAGTTTGCCCGTGCCTCCCCAGGGTGGCTCCCTGGGCATTCGCCCCCGGCAGTTCCTCCACGAAAGCGATATAGCCTGCCTGTACTTTTTCAAACACGGCTGTGAATTTCATAGTCATGAGGAAATCCTTTTCGACCAAAGAGCCCACTTTGTCTCTTCATGTCTCGTTCGCCAACGGTTCCTGCGGAATCTCTTCGTCAAAAGGAGCGTAGCAGTTCCGCAGAGTAGTGAACAAGGTTCTCTATACCTCTCCCCCCAGTTGTCGGCGGGTCGCGACCCTTCCTACCATCGGCCCCAACGCCGACTCCGTAGGGCGGGTTAGCGTAGCGTAAGGCAACACCATGGAGCTTAATCCCGTGGTGGTACGAACGGGAGGCAACGAACTATTGTAATACCTTCACCAACTCGTCCGTCTCGCTGTAAGTAAACGGTGCGGGCTTGC
Organism: uncultured Binatia bacterium (SeqCode); assembly: GCA_963581605.1. Taxonomy (GTDB): domain Bacteria; phylum Desulfobacterota; class Binatia; order Bin18; family Bin18; genus Bin18. The sequence goes on along the minus strand of CAUZQN010000531.1, from coordinate 2,089 downwards.
CGTTCAGCTGAGCCTGGATTCCTGATTCTTGTGTCACGGTCCCAATGACCTCGGAAGGAATGCCCTCAGCCCGAAGGACCTTTTCGAGATCGTGCCATTTGTCCGAAGGAATCGTCAACAACAGCGTCCCTGAGCTAATCAAGCCGAGTGGATTGATGCCAAAATGCTCACAAATGGCTGTAGTGGAGGGGAGGGCAGGGATTTTGTCGAGCTCGATTTGCATGCCCAGGCCGCTTGCTGCGGCGAGTTCGTATAGCCCCATGGCAACCCCGCCTTCGGTCGGATCATGCATGGCGGTTGCGCCATGTGCAGCAGCTAGTAGGGCTTCTTTGACTATGGATATGCCGAACGTTGTGCGGATTTGTTGAGCCTCGTGTTGAAGCTCGGGTGAAAGGACAGAGCCCAGCTCTTGTCGCTTTTCCGCAAATAGAATGCTCGTGCCTTCCAGCCCGGCGGTTTTGGTCACAACAACCAGATCGCCGGCCCGTGCGCCCTCTGTTGTTATCAATTTGTCTTTGGCAACCAGGCCGGACATATTGCCGACAACGACCGGCTGGCTGACCGACGCCGTGATTTCAGTATGCCCACCAGTCACAGCTATCCCTAAATCTCGACAAGTGGAATCGATCTGGGCAAACGTCTGTCGTACCGTTTCTTCTGGGGTGTCTGGCGGAAACAGCAGACAGGTTTGAAACCAGGCTGGGCGAGCGCCCATGGTGGCGACGTCGTTGGCGTTGATATGTACGGCATACCAGCCCACGTCTTCTGCGGTGAACGTTACTGGGTCTGTCGTAACAACAAGATACTGCTCGCCAACATCAATGACCGCGCAGTCTTCACCAAAACGTGGACCTATGAGGACACGTGAGTCTTGTCTCCCTGTCTGCGAGATGCAGGTCTTGAGAAAATCGACCGGGAGTTTGCCCAGGGGAAGCATACCGGCTCACTCCGCATTGGCTCGCTGAGCTTACTCCGGCGTCTTTGCTGCGGCTCCGGATTTGTCTGGTGTTGACTCGCCGGTGTCTCCACCGGCTGAACTCTCCGCCGCCTGTGCTCTGGCCAGTCCGGCTTTTTCTAAATCGGCAACGACGACTTGGAGGAACTGATCTGGCTTAAGGTGATTCTTAGCCGCCGCCTTGACCTGTTCAAGCGTGACCGCCCCGATGATGCCTGCATAGCGATCAGGATAGTCCAAGCCCAGCTCGTAAAACTCTAGTACCGGCAGCATACCGGCGACATTACGGTTTGAGACCAGCCGCAACGGAAAGCTATTAATGAAGTACGCCTTGGCTGCTTTGAGTTCCGCTTCGGTTGCGCCTTCTTCGCTGAACTGCCGAATGACTGCCAAGGTTTCAGCGATGGCTTGCAGCGCACTTTCGTTCTTGGTCTGGAGTGAAACGATGAATGGGCCAGGGTGCTTGCGCGCCGAGAAATGGCTACTGATGGAATATACATAGCCTTTCTCTTCGCGGATACGATCCATGAGGCGCGACCCAAAGCCCCCGCCACCGAGAATATAATTCATGACCAAGATTGCATAGTAGTCCGGATGTGAACGGGCAATGCCGGGCTGGCCAATGAGAATATTGGCTTGGGTGACTTCTTTATTGAGCTGCAACTGTTCGGCCTGCACCGTCGGTGCATCAGGCCAGGAGACGGCTGGCAGGTCCGCCGGTTTCCACCGTGCGAAATGTCTGGCCAGCAGAGTGGTTATCTGCTCCAGGGTGATTTCTCCAGCCACCGCGATGATGGCGTTATTCGGGCGGTAATAGGTAGTATGAAACTGCTTGACGTCATTAGTACTGATCCGTACCAGTGTTGCTGCTTGTCCGGAGACCAGCCGACCGTATGGGTGCTGAGGGAAGAGGTTCTCCTTGAAGGCTTTATTTGCCACCCAACCCGGATCTTCCTCCCGACTCTGAATGCCGCCTTCAATTTCTTTCCGAGTGCGTTCAAATTCATATTGCGGAAATGTCGGCGCTAACAGCACTTCGGCCAACAGGGCGAAAGACTTATCAATATTCTTAGTCAACGTGGTCAGATTGATCGTGGTCGTATCGTGTCCCGCTCCTATGGATAATGAGGTGCC
>CAUZQN010000530.1:0-3196 GCA_963581605.1 uncultured Binatia bacterium (SeqCode) | reverse complement strand
CCCGAATCATGGTGTGTAAAAATTGCATAGCAACCTCCTTCTTGAATGTCTGCGTCTCTACTCTGCTTCCCCTATCCGGTTGCAATAGGCCGTGTCAAGGAAGACCGTCCCCAATCGCGTTGGTGAGAGCCGTGGCAAGACGCGCGGCCTCAGCTTCAGAAACATGCGCCTCATACAACGGAAAAAGTTGACGTTCTTCAGACCGAATATGGCGCTCAAGGATGGAGCCCAGTGAGGAGAGGAGTGTGCCCAGAGAGCCGTCTTCCGCTGCCTGCTGTTCAATTTTGTCAACGAGCTGTCGTATGTCGGCATGCTCGTGTTTGAGTTGGGTCAGCAGCCCTTCGGCTTGTGGCTGGATGCGACAAACAGCAGGAAAAAGGATGTCCTCTTCGGCCGCGAAGTGTGGCACAAGGCTCTGCCTGAAAAACCGCACCGTGTCCGCGGCTTGCTCCTGGGGACTGTCGTCAGGTTTGCGATTCTTTGGCAGGCCGACTGTGAGGCGAAAAGCGAGCAGCAAGCCGCGATGATGTTCACGCGAGAGGGGAATGAGGCTAGGATGTCGTTTTGGCATAGGGCCTAAACGTCAACTTCCTCCACCTTGGGCGCATGATCCATGATGAAGGCAAACCGGGGCTGGACGTCTTTGCCCATCAGCGTTTGGATGGCGGACTCAGTCCGCGCCGCGTCGCCTATGGAAATGCGCAGCAAGGTGCGCGAGCGTGGATCCAGCGTAGTCTCTTTGAGGGCGCGGGGATTCATCTCGCCTAAGCCCTTAAAGCGCTGGACCTGGGCCTTGCCGGCATGGCCGTTTTGTTGAGCCAGAATGCGTTCTTTCTCTACATCATCTCCGGCCCAATAGACTTCCTTGCCAACCTCAATTTTATACAGCGGCGGCTTGGCGATATATACACAGCCGGCTTGGATCAGCCCGAGCAGATGGCGGTAAAAAAAGGTCAGCAATAGGGTGCAGATATGGTTGCCGTCTGAATCCGCGTCCATCAGCAGACAGATCTTATGGTAGCGTAATTTCGAAAGATCGAACGCTTTCCCCACCCCGCAGCCTAAGGCTGACACGATGTCGTTCAATTCTTTATTGGTCAGTACCTTGTGTAACGGGGCTTGCTCTGTGTTTAAGACCTTGCCACGCAAGGGTAATATTGCTTGAAAGCCACGGTCACGGCCCTGTTTGGCAGACCCGCCGGCTGAATCCCCCTCGACTATGAATAACTCACTCTTAGACGGATTCGTGGACGAACAATCGGCCAGCTTGCCGGGCAGATTCAGGCGATGCGAGACTGAGCCTTTGCGCCGCACGGTTTCGAGCGCCGCGCGGGAGGCTGACCGGGCCCGGGCGGCAAGAATAACTCGCTGGGCAATGGTGTCTGCTTGGGAGCGATTATGCAGAAGAAAATTCTCCAGGGCAGTCCGGATGAGGCTGTCAATCTGAGCGGTTGTTTCCGGGTTGCCCAACTTCTCTTTGGTCTGGCCTTGGAACTGTGGTTCTTTGAGGTAGAGACTCAGAATGGCCACAAGCCCTTCACGCGTGTCTTCGGCTGTTAGGGGTAAGCCTTTGGGGGCGAGGTTATTGACGTTGATATAGTTGCGGACCGCTTTGACAATACCGGTCTTTAAGCCGGTTTCATGCGTGCCACCGTGTGGGGTTGGGATACCGTTCACAAATGAGTGAATGCGCTCTTCGGGTGACTCGGTCCAGGTTAGGACGCATTCCAGCGGGGGATCCTTTTCGCGTTCCAGACGGAAGACTTCCGAGATAATGGCTTTTTTTTCGCCGTCCTGTATCAGTTTCTCAAGATAGGCGTTGAGCCCGTCCTTGTAGGAATACTGCTGCGTTTCGCGGCTGACTGCATTGCGAAAGACGAGCGTCAGGCCCTTATGCAGATAGGCTTTGGCCTCAAGCCGCTCGGCAATGCGTTGCGGGTTAAAGTTAATCGAGGGGAAGATGTCCGGATCCGGGTGAAAGGTGAGCGTTGTCCCGTGTCCACGCGCTTCCCCGATCTGTTTGAGTTTTGTTGTGGCCTTGCCTCGCACAAAGCGCTGTTCCCACTCCACCCCGTCTCGTCTGATACTCGCCACCAGACGGTCGGCTAGCGCGTTGACCACCGATGCCCCTACGCCGTGCAGCCCGCCGGAATGGGAGTAGTTCTGGTCGCCGAATTTTCCACCTGCATGCAATGTCGTGAGGATTAATTCGAGGGCCGGTTTTTTGAACTTGGGATGCATATCGATGGGAATGCCGCGTCCGTTGTCCGCAACGCTTACGGTTGAGCCGTCTTGATGCAGTGTGACTTCAATCCGGCTGGCATGGCCGTTCATGGCCTCATCAACCGCATTGTCGAGCAGTTCCCAGATGAGATGATGCAGGCCGGTAACATCGACCCCGCCAATATACATGCCGGGGCGTTTGCGGACCGGGTCGAGGCCCTCAAGAACAGTAATATCTTTCGCCGTGTATGCCTTATTGGCATTGTTGCGTACTGCCATCTTAGACTTCCCCCTCTACCACTCCACTATGCATGCCGGCTAATACTGCCCGCTTGACGACACGTTGCCCTTTGCCCGCACGGCGCCCCAGTGGTATCTCTCGTAGCGGGATTTTGCGATTCTTGCCGTTTGTATTTACGACCGTCACCCCGGCTCCCGGCGCGATTGTCGTCGCTCCAATCAGGCGGTCGTCCGTATCCAAACGCATGAGGATGACCCCGCGTCCTGGGCCGGACAGCTCGGCGATATCTTCTGTCGGAAAGGCGAGCATTTTTCCTGCAGCGGTGGCGCATACCGTGCGTCCGTCGCTGATCGGCTGGATGGTAATGATCTTATCGCCGGCTGACAAACGCGCGATCTTGCGCCCACTGCGCGTGGTTTCTTCGACGTTGGGGCGAAAGCGAAAACCCATGCCTTTCGCGGTAGCAAGCAGGAACGGTGCGCTCAACGCTCCGTTGCCGTTCAACGCTCCGTTGCCGTTGGTTTGATCCCGAGCAGAGAAGAGATCGCCCTGGTCACGTCTCGGCTCGGCTGTGCCGTTTGGCCGTTCATTTTCGGCCGCCGGCTGATCTTGTATCAAGCGGGTGGTGATAATCTGCTCGCCGTCCTGAAAATTAAAGAGGGTTTGAATAGGCGCACCATAGCCGGTTGTGGCGGGAACGTCATTGATGCGCATGACGTATAACACGCCCTG
>CAUZQN010000529.1:0-3202 GCA_963581605.1 uncultured Binatia bacterium (SeqCode) | reverse complement strand
AGCGGTTAGTGCCGTTGGCAACGTCTGGCGGCAGGCCGATCAGAATCAGGGCGGGAACGGTCAGCATGGCGCCGCCGCCGGAAATCGCATTCAGAAAGCCTGCGGCCAGGCCGCTGAGGAGAATAAGAATAAGGTCTGGTAGTGTCATTGTATGCTGACTGTCCCTTGAAGGTCCCGCAGAAGGTTTCGCTAAAAGGTCCCGTTTTTCGACACGGGATTCTTGCTGACCGGCCACTACTATGAGGCGAAAGGGAGCTTGTCAAATTTGTGGCTCGCAGAGTCAAAGTGGGCGTGCTGAGCGAGCAAAAATCCGCGTTTTCTTGACCCGCCCGGCTCTCCTGCTTATGATCCCTGATTAAGGGGGGTGGGATATGCCCATTTGGGATCTCAAAGATAGTGCGGCTGTGTGTGGTGTGGGTCATTCTACATACGGCCGTAAGATGAATCGGAGCCAGATTGATCTTGGCGGAGAAGCGATTCGCAACGCACTCGATGACGCTGGGCTAGGACGTGACGATCTGGATGGCCTCATCGTCAGTTTCGGGACGCCTATCGGAGCGGACGCCGATACGCTGGCGTATGCGTTGGGGCTCAAACTCCGTGCCTATAATCAAACCTGGGCGCATGGACGCTTTACTGCGAGCAGTATTCAGTGGGCGGTCATGATGGTCAGTACGGGTCTAGCGAATGTCGTGGCCTGCATGGCGTCGATTAGTTTTTCGGGCTTTCGCAAACCCATGATGGGTGGGGCAGGGGATGCTGAAGGCGCCCGTGAGGCGGGCGGCGGGCACGGCGAAGATCCGGTGTTCGGCATGACCTCGCCTGGAGCCGGGGCAGCGTTGGTGGCGCGGAAGTATTTTGATCGCTTTGGCGCGACGAGCGAGCAGTTGGCCGCTGTAGCCGTGGCGTTTCGCAAACATGCGGTCCTGAATCCGAATGCCATCATGCAGACGCCGATTACGGTAGAGGATCATCAAAACTCGCGTTTTGTGTGCGAGCCGCTGCATCTTTTGGATTATTGTCTGATCAATGATGGCGCCGCCTGTGTTCTCGTCACAACGCAAGAACGGGCGCGGGATATGGCCAAACCGCCTGTGTGTATAAGTGGGATGCAGGGTCTGCCGGCGGGAAGAGAAGAATTTATTTGGACGTACCCAGGCTTTGGGATATCTCAGCAAGAAGTCTGCGACTACGAACCCGGTCCGCAGCCGGTGTATGAGATGGCTGGCGTGCAAGCAAAAGACGTAGATGCCCTGTTTACGTATGACGCCTTTGCCATTTTGGCTTGGACCGCGCTGGAACGATTTGGATTCTGCAAACAGGGCGAAGCCGCTGCATTTACCCAAGACGGGCGCATCGAGCTGGGCGGTGAGCTGCCCATGAATACCAACGGCGGGCTTATGTCGGAGGGGCATATCATGGGCTGGAATCACCAAGTCGAGATCGTACGCCAGTTGCGTGGTGAGTGCGGCGAACGGCAAATTCCAAATGCCCAACTCATACAGTGGGCGAACGCGTATGGGGATTCTTTGCTGTATCGAAAGGGGTAGGGCATGGCCGCATATACAAAACCGCTGCCGGCAATTTCGACTCTGAACCAGCCCTATTGGGATGGTCTGAAGCAACGGGAAATGGTGCTGCCAAAATGCAAGCCGTGTAACAAAGTCTGGTATCCGCCAACACCATTTTGCCCCATGTGCTGGTCGCGCGACTTCAGCTGGCAGCAGTTGAGCGGGCGCGGAAAGGTGAACTCCTGGGTGGTCTTTCATCAAGCCTATTTCTCTGCGCTGAAAGACGACGTTCCGTACAATGTGGCTGAGGTGGAACTTGAAGAAGGGCCTCGGTTGCTGACTAATCTTGTCGAGCTGAGCCAGACACAGATCCGGATCGGCATGGCGGTAGAAGTCGTGTATGAGGATGTGACCGATGAGGTAACGCTGGCGAAGTTTAAACCAGCACGGCAATCGTAGTCCCCGATGCGGCTGTGTCTGACCCGAGCTGATTTGCAGTGGCTGATTTGCAGTGGAGAAAATATGGCTGGAGTCCTTGACGGTATTCGCGTTTTTGATCTGAGTATTGCCGCGGTAGGGCCGTGGGCGGCAAAGCTGCTGGGTGAGCTCGGGGCTGATGTGATCAAGGTCGAAGCGCCAGCCGGGGAACTGTCGCATGCTATCCCGCCGCCGATTAAAGGCACCGCGGTCCTGTATATCTCAGCCAATTTTAATAAGCGTAATATTGTGCTGGATCTTAAAAACGAGCGGGATCGGGCTATTGCGTTGAAGCTGGTCGAAAAGAGTGATGTGTTCATTCAAAACATGCGACCCGGCGCGGTAGAGCGTTTGGGCCTGGGCTATGATGTTGTGTCGCAGCTCAATGCGCGCATGGTGTACGTCTCTGCTTCTGCCTATGGTCGAACCGGACCGATGGCAAAAGAGGCCGGCATTGATCCCACCGTACAGGCGTTTTCCGGTTGGTGCAGCATTACCGGGTCGCCGGGCTCGCCGGGCGAAATGTTTCGCCATCTCGCCCATCTGGATATTACGACCAGCAGCATGATTGTTGAGGCCGTGTTGCAAGCGCTCTTGGCGCGCGAGCGTTCGGGCAAGGGGCAGCATATTACGATTGACATGATCTCGACTGCTCTGTCGCTGCAGACTAGTCGTTTGGCGGAATATTTTGCAACGGGAGAGCAGCCGCGGCCCATGGGGAGTGCGGTAACAACCACGGTTCCGCATCAAGCCTTTCTGTGCCAGGACCAGGAATACCTGGCCGTTGGAGTGGTGAGTGCGGACCAATGGCCGCGTTTCTGCCGTGCCATACAGCGCGAAGACGTGTGGGATGATGCGCGCTTCCTGGACAATCCGAAACGGGTGGAGAATCGGGCCGTACTGATTCCGTTGCTTGAGGACCATTTCCAGACCAAACCGACCACGTGGTGGCGTCAGCGCTTGACACAAGAGCGCGTGCCGAATACGCGTGTGTCCCGAACAGTGGATTTTCATGCCCTGCGCAATGACCCTCAGGTAACGCACAATCAGCATATTGTTGATCTTGATACTCCCCATTGGGGAACGCCGAGTGTAGACGGACTGCCGTGGAAGTTTAGCAAGACGCCGGCTGGTCCGATTCGCCCGGGTGGACTCAAGGGAGAACAGACCCAGGAAGTGCTGCGCGAGTTCGGTATTACAAGGGAATAGGAGGT
>CAUZQN010000528.1:0-3205 GCA_963581605.1 uncultured Binatia bacterium (SeqCode) | reverse complement strand
TCATGATTTTTCCTTTCTCCTCCATTGGGACCCCCTGCTGATGACGCGGCTCAGTTCCGTTTTCCCCCATGTCGACCACAACGGTTCGCGCTTTGCAATTGCTTCCGCGGACCCGGGCGCCTAACCCCGCTCTCATGGGTTCTACACGGAGTCCCGTCAGCAGCGCATCTCTAACTACAAACTTGCCGTCGAATCGATGCCATCATGACACCCTCGTCTTCCGGCGCTGCTCAACCAGTCGTTCACGTAGAGGAAATAGGTTTTTCTTGCGCTCTGCGTTTCTGCATATAATCCCGCATATATTTGCGGCGACTGTCCTTCCTGCCTATTTCGTTGGCCGCGACCGTGCATTCATGCGAACAATACTTCTGCCTGCGGATCGGGTGGAAGATCGTTCCACACCCCACACGCGGGCACTCTTTGAAAGGGAACGGCGCGTCGTGCCTTTCCAGTAAGTCGAGCAGATCGTGCATCAGATCGTGCTCTACGAAGGTCCCCTCAACGCCGCGCTGGAGTACTCCTTCCTTCAACCGCATCACCCGGCCATCGTCCCGTCGAAGCTTCTTCATCTGTAAAGCTTTTCCCGCCATGAGGTCTCTTACGATGCCTCGGATCCGTGGTTGGCTTGCGTCTATCGGTTTCCATTGTAGGGGAGCCGGTTCCGCCCCCCACGAGGGAATAATCGGTTCGCGGCTGTCCCACACGACAGTGATCCCGCCCCCAAGGGTATCGTCGTAGTCCTCCACGAGAGCGTGCTTCTCAGAGCGTTTAAGACGGGCAAGTGACGGAATGTTGACGAGACGCGCATAGAAGCAAAGTCGCTGTGTCGGATCCTTATCCACGGGGAATAGCATACTCCCACGTTAAACAAACTATCCGGGTATAAGCAAGCGTTGGACAGTTAACAATTATTGGCTTCATTTATATTAATTTACTAGATACTCAAAGACGCAAGAGACACAGGGAGTGAGGATTACACATGAAGAGCACACCCGAGCGTTTGGCTTACAGCGTTGACGAAGCAGCGATTGTAACCGGCAAAACGTCGAAAGCCATCCGCGTCCTCATCTCGCGCAACCAGTTTCCCTACCGGCGTCGCGGACGATCTATCGTCATTTTGCGGCCCGACTTGGGGCAATTCCTTTCCAAATTGCCCGGAATCACCGCCGCAGAAGCACTAGCAAAGGTAGCCGAGTAAAAAGATGGGCGTATCTGTTAACCCGGGCACCGTTGCGGCGAAGAAGGCCACCCGGACAGCCGCTCGACGAGGACTAAATGGGAGGGCGACATGAGTGACGCACGGGCAGCGAGACGCCGAGAAAAATGCCCCCGGGCTGGGCAAGCCGAGGGCAACAACAATATCTTTATCCCTATTTTGTGTGCGTATCTTGACGACCCAAACCAGATACTCCTGCTGTGGTTTCTCCGTCGGAGGAAGCCCGATAGCACAATCAGCGCGTTTGTCAGCACACCGGAAGAGGCTGGCACCGCATTAGATAAATACGGCGCAACACATGACTGCTACTGGGCGGTAGGAACGCGCAGCGCTGAGTATGCCCAAAAGCACCCCGAACTGCGTGGTGGCAATAATGACGTAACTGGCCTCATAGGCGCGAACCTCGACATCGATATTTACGACCCTGTTGCCCACGCGAAGAAAAACCTTCCACGAACGATTGAAGAGGCTCTGGAGATAGCCAATGCGATGCCGATCCGTCCGAGGCCGATTGTCTTTACGGGGCACGGTATCCAGGTTCTTTACCTCTTCAAGGAGCTGATGCCGCTCTCGAGCCCGGAAGATCGCCACATGGCGGAAGAAGTGTGCATGAGGGTACATGCCCATGCCGCCCGTATTGCGGAAAAAAGAGGGTGGGTCGTGGACTCGACGTATGACTTGGCTCGCGTCCTTCGTGTTCCTGGGACGGTCAACCGCAAGAACCCTAATGAACTCGTTGATACCTAGATTATGGAGCATAACAAGCACGTGCGATATGCGAGCTTCCATGACTTTCTCGATATATTGCCACCGTTAGCTGATGCTCCGAAACAGAGGGCGGGGGCGGTTCCCGATGACATCCAGCAGGAGATTGCGGCACTGAAAATGCCAGGGTCGGCGGATGTTGCGGCACGGATTCGTGCCTGCACGAATAGTTCGAAGTTCAAGCAAACTTGGGAAAGAAAGCGTCCCGACCTTAAGGACCAGTCCAACAGCGGCTTCGATATGGCTCTTGCTGATCAAGCGGTAAAGCAGGGGTGGCCTCCCAACCAGATACTTGGGCTACTTACTCTGTCTGCCCAAACCCACAACGCGGAAATCAAGCGGCTCAGCTACTACAAATACACGATACGGAAAGCGTATGAATGGCGTACAGAGAAGGAAGCCGATCAGGATAATCAGTCAGCCGAGCCGGAGCCTGCCGAAGCCGATCCACTTCCGGACTTTACCCCGCCTCAAGCCGTCTGGACCGAAATTTTTGCGGGCATTGCTGACGTTGTTGGTGAGCACAGCTGGCGCGTCTGGCTCGCGGTCTATGTCGCTCTGTGCGCGCATATCGGGCGTAAACTAGATTTGATTTACCAGAACCACAGCCACTTTCATGCGCTGTGTTTTGCCCTGCTCCTGGACGAAACTGGAAGGGGAAAGAGCTTTGTGACACGCCTCTGCCGGCAGTTGATTCCGGCATATTTCAGGGGTCCCGATGGCAGTGGCAAGATTCGTGGCGCTCCGGGGAGCCGGGCGGGGCTGAACAGGGTGCTGGCGAACTATGACCGGGACAAAAAGCACAAGGTTATCCCGGTGTCTGTCAAAACAACGCCGGCGGTCTGCTTAATACCTGAGGCCACGACGTTTTTTAAGTCCATGTTCCATGGTTCACATACGCACTTGGCTGAAGCGACCAATGACCTTTTCGATGGGATCCCAGTATTCACCTCCGATCTTTCGGACTCCCCCCGAGATGGAGCAGGGAGCCTGACCATTGAGAACCCGGAGCTGCAAATTCTTGGGACGACGACCTACAAGGATTTCGCACCTTTTCTCCCTCTTGGCCTCACAAACGGTGTGTTTAACAGGTATCGGATCTTGCCCGGTCCCGGGGATGAGTACGAAGACCTGCCTGAGATTGACAAGGAGCACATCGATGCATGGGGGGGACTAAACGGACTCATCGAGAAAGAGGTGACGCTCTACAGTGCGGGTTCGCTA
>CAUZQN010000527.1:0-3206 GCA_963581605.1 uncultured Binatia bacterium (SeqCode) | reverse complement strand
AGCGACCAAGCCGGGAATTTCTTGCTTATTGTGTCTCCAAATCCGGTATACATGCCCTCACCCAGGCACTGGCGAAGGCATTTGCTCCGTATGTTCAGGTGAATGAGATCGCACCCGGGCCGGTTCTGGTGCCTGTAGAGTATTCGGCGAGGCAGCGTGCACGCGTGCGCAAGAACACGCCGCTGCAGCGATTTGGTGATCCTCAGGATGTTGCGCGGGTCGTCCGTTTTCTGGCTGAATGCGGAGATTTTGTGACGGGGGCAACCTATGGTGTCGATGGTGGCTGGTTGGCCACAGGGGCGGGCGGAAGCGGGACGTCGCTATAAGTGCTTTGGCACGGAGCCCCCGGCGCGAATTGGTAGATGTAGCGGTGCTGTGAGGCGATATAGGCTAGCAGCGAAGAAGAGCAGGTGCCATACCCGTCAAGATGGATGCACAGTCCGTTGCGAGGATCAGTGCTGCGCGGATCGAGCGGGGTGGCATGGTCTGAGAGCAGTGTATGCAGTCTGTGGAAGAGTGTGGACAGAGAAAAGGGCGTGTTGGTGAGTTGTTCCATCATATCTTGCACCTGCTGAAAGTGCTGAAATGACTTGGCAATCCGCGGGCATTGGGGATCGTTGAGGTTGAGATTGGTGAGCAGGTGAACTCCGGTCTCCAACTTTTGGACGTGGACTCTGTCTGCAACTGGATGGACGACATACGCGTCGTTCGCATCCGCTATCAAGAGGTTGAACGGATTATACCGCGCGGCTCGTTCAGCCTGCACAAAGTGGGCGGCGGCGTGCGCCGTTGTGAATCCCAAGGCGTCCAAACATAAGAGTCCACGCGATCGACGACGTGAATCCGGAGGCTCTGGAGTGTGACGGTTGAGCAGGCCGGCAACAAGACCGGTTTGGTTTATGCCGAGCCATGTTCCTCCGGCGAGGAGGTCTTTCCCGCCAAAAATCCAGGGGGCTTTTCGGAGTAAGAGCGGCGGCGTAGAAGGCCGGCTGAGGGATTCATCCCGGTTGGCCGCGATGACGAGGGGATAATCGGGAAAAACCTGAAAATACAAGGCCAGCGTGCACATATTTCACGCCTGAGTATAGAGTGGACGCGGCGGCGCGGCAAGGGGGAAAGCGGGTCTTCGCGTTGAGTTTCCAGACCCCCTATGATACGGTCTGTGCACGCATATTCGCCGAGGAGGAAGAATGTTCGAATCCGTCGATGATGTCATCTCAAAATTCTCAGACCAGAAATACATTTGTAATCGACAAATTGCGACCGTGGTGTATTTGGCCAGCCAATTGCGAAAACCCATACTGGTTGAGGGACCGGCCGGGGTCGGCAAAACGGAACTGGCAAAAGTTATCGCCGGCGCCCTCGACTGTGAGCTGTTGCGCCTGCAGTGCTATGAAGGACTGGATGAAGCTAAGGCGCTGTACGAGTGGGAATACGCCAAGCAATTACTCTATACGCAGATCTTGAAAGATAAAATTGGTGAGGTGCTGGAAGGGACTACGACCTTGGCGGAGGCCGTTGATCGCATTGCGAGTCAAGATAGCGTCTTCTTCTCTGAACGGTTTATTCTGCCGCGCCCGTTGTTGCAAGCGATTACCTCCGAGCATGTCTTAGTGCTCTTAATTGATGAAATTGATAAAGCCGATAGTGAATTTGAGGCCTTTTTGCTCGAAGTATTGAGTGATTTTCAGGTGAGTGTGCCGGAGCTGGGAACTATAAAAGCCCGCCAGCTGCCCGTTGTCGTCCTGACCAGTAATAACGCGCGTGAGATGTCTGACGCGCTGAAGCGCCGCTGTCTCCACCTGTTCATAGACTTTCCGAATCAGGAGCAAGAATTGGAGATCGTGAAGCTCAAGGTGCCGGGCATCGCGGAGCAGCTGGCCGCAGAAGTGGTCGAGGTTGTCCAGTCGATTCGAAAATTAGATCTGAAAAAACTGCCGAGTATCAGTGAAACGCTGGATTGGGCCAAGGCCCTGACGCTGCTCAACGTGCATCGGCTGGATGAGACGCTGGTCAACGAAACGCTCAACACCATCCTGAAATACGAAGGGGATGTGCGCAAGGCGGAAGCGGAACTCAAAGAATATCTCAGCCAAAAGAAAGCCAAGGCCGAGACGGTGCCCGCGCAAGACGGGAAAGATCTGCTGCACTAAGGGAGTGCGGCGAGAGATCCTATGGACGATAAGATCATCGAGTTTGCGCATCTGCTGCGGCAGAACGGACTCACGGTCTCCGCGGCGGAAAACATGGATACGTTTGCCGCATTGGGACTGATAGGTCTGCGGGATAAAGTTCTCCTTAAAGATACGCTGCGGGCGACGCTCGTCAAACGCTTAGTCGATATCCCGGTCTACGACGAACTGTTCGACATATACTTCACCGGCCTGGGGGAAGTGATCAAGGCGGCCGGGGCGCAGACTATGCAGGCGCTTGATATGACCGAAGAGGAATTTCAGAAGTTCCTCGAACAGCTCGAAAACGCGCTGCAGAACATGGGCGAAGAGCTGTCGGATCTGGCGCGTGCATTACTGACCAATAATACGGGGCAGTTGGCCAAAATGCTGCAGGAGGCTGCTCAGCAAGCGAATCTACACGACATCCAGCGTTCCTTTCAGGAAGGACAGTTCGCGAACGCTCTGGCGCAAATGATGGGCTTCGGCACTATCACCCAGGAGTTGGCCAATCTCAAGGCGGCCCTGCAGCAGGCCGGGCTTAGTCCAGAAGAAATTGAGCAGCTGTCGCACTATATTGATCAGCGTCAGCAAGACCTGGCGCATATGATACGCAGCTATGTACGGGCCGAGTTAGAGAAAAAGGACTCGGAACTCCGGGAGCAGCAACGGTCGCGCAGTTTAGCCGACAAAAGCTTTTATTATTTGTCCGAAGACGAAATTCGGAAAATGAGAGAGGCGGTGACCAAGCTTGCGCAGCGCCTCAAGCACGTTATTACGATTCGGCGCAAACGCGATAAACGCGGTAGATTTGATCTGCAACGCACGCTGCGCAAAAACCTCCAGTATGGTGGGGTCCCGTTTCATATCGTGCTCAATGTTCGCAAAAAAGAAAAACCTCAGGTCGTAATTCTGTGTGATGTGTCCGATTCGGTACGCAATGTGTCTCGCTTTATGTTGCAATTCGTGTATTCCATCCAGGATTTATACTCGAAAGTGCGCAGCTTTATCTTTGTGGCGGACATAGGCGATGTC
>CAUZQN010000526.1:0-3211 GCA_963581605.1 uncultured Binatia bacterium (SeqCode) | reverse complement strand
GGGTTTCTTCCCGGCAAGTTGGACACTTTGCGATGCGCATAGAAGCCCAGAGTCGAGAGTAAGGAAAAGCGGGCGACCGGACTTGAACCGGCGACGTCCAGCTTGGGAAGCTGGCATTCTACCACTGAATTACGCCCGCTCTGGATTCTGCCCTGTTCTCGTTCATGAATTATTAGGGAAAGGAGGAAGTGTTGTCAAGGAAAAGAACCCCGGCCTCGTCCTACTCTCCCACAGCATTTCACTGCAGTACCATCGGCGCTGGAGGGCTTAACGACCGTGTTCGGGATGGGAACGGGTGTGGCCCCTCCGCCATTGAGACCGGGGAAATTTTCTGAGAACTTTAATAGCGAGCCTGTCGCATGCTGTCAAGCCTATACCTTGACTCTATTTTGGCGGACTCCTAAGATCGGGCGCCTCATCATGAGAGACGCTATGAGGGAACAGATCACTGCTATTTTTGAAGCCAGCATCGCTGCAAAACAACAATTTTTGCAAACACATTCCGATGCCCTGATACAAGCGACTGAGGCGGTTGTCAAAAGTATCCGAACGGGCGGGAAGATTTTGCTGTTCGGCAATGGTGGCAGCGCGGCTGATGCTCAACATATTGCCGCAGAGTTTGTGAATCGTTATCTGGTCGAACGGCCGCCGCTGGCTGCCATTGCACTGACGACCGATACGTCCGCTTTGACTTCTATTATCAACGATTACGGCCCCCTCGATGTCTTTGCTAAGCAAATACAAGCACTTGGGAAACCCGATGATATTGCCATTGCGATATCCACCAGCGGCAACTCACCGAACATTCTTCGGGCCCTCGAGGTGTGTCGAGAATTGGGGGTGTCTACGATAGGCCTCACAGGTGGGAGCGGAGGAGAAATGCCTGCCTACGTTGACCACTGCTTGTGTGTATCTGCAACAAGCGTGACCCCCCGGATTCAGGAGACTCATATTCTGATCGGCCATGTCATCTGTGAGCTGGTCGACCATATACTGTACGGAGAAGGGATTGCGTAGCCATGGTCGTTCGTAAATATGTGCGCAGTACCTGGGGAGCAAGATGAAATTCCCCCCTATTGATCCACGTCGAGCGGTGACCTATCCCCTCAACCAACGCAGCAGTAAAGTCGCCGCTCAAGGCTTGGGGAGTCGGTGGAGGACTGGGGGGAGTTTGCGCGACTTTCTGCGTTCTCTGCCCGGCATTCTGGCTGCGGCTGACATGAGTGAGATTGTCCAGCGGATTGCGACGGCTGTCCAAGCCGGGCGGCCGGTGGTGCTGGGTATGGGTGCACATCCGCTCAAAGTCGGGCTTTCTCCACTTATTATTGATCTACTGGAGCGCAACATTATCTCTGCCATTGCCATGAATGGGGCCGGAATTATTCATGATTTTGAGCTTGCTTATCAAGGTGCGACCTCTGAGGACGTTGCGGCCAGCCTCGATACCGGCCAGTTTGGTATGGCCCAGGAAACTGGAGAAATCTTGAATGCCGCGATCCGAACAGGAGTCAAAGAAAAGGGACTCGGTATTGGTCGCGCAGTTGGGGAACGTATCCAGGCAGAGCAACTTCCCTATGCATCTCTGAGTGTGCTCGCCGCCTGCGCCCGTCTTGAGGTGCCGGCCTGTGTCCATGTTGCGATTGGAACGGATATTATTCATATGCATCCGCAGGCAGATGGAGCTGCGATCGGTCAAGGCAGTCTACGCGATTTTCACCTCCTGACGTCCGTTGTCGCCCAACTGGAGGGCGGGGTTTTTATCAACCTTGGCTCAGCCGTCATTATTCCGGAAGTTTTCCTCAAAGCCCTGTCTCTAGCGAGGAATCTGGGTGCTACCGTCAAGGTATTTACCACAGTCGACTTGGATTTCATTCGGCACTACCGGCCGACGGTCAACGTCGTGCATCGTCCTACCCAACAAGGCGGGCGCGGCTTTCAGTTGACTGGCCATCACGAAATTCTCTTCCCGCTCTTGTGTGCAGCCGTCCTGGAAGAGCTGGAAGAGCCGGAAGAGCTTGAAAGAACTTGAAGGAGCGCGACGGTCGCTGCCTCGTCCAAGAGCAAGAGTATGGATGGAGCTGCATAGAGATGCAGGGTGGGCAGAAGTTGTGTACAATCGTCACGCGCTGTAGCCCGACCTTGTGGGTTATCCTGCTATGAAGTTTCTGCCCTGAAGTTCCTGCTGTTTCTGCTGCCTACGATCCCGGCTACGCTGGCGGATCGTAAGAAATTACGACCTATCGCCTATCACTCGGACCGATGGCAAGCGATGTTTCAGGAGGTCGTTGAGCTTGTGCAATTTGCCGAGGAGCTTGGGTTTGATGCCGTTGCCTTTCCTGAACACCATCTGCATAGTGAAGGGTTCGAGATGGGCGCTCCGCCCGAGTTTCTCCTGTACGTAGCGCTCCATACCAAACGTATTCAAGTCGGCCCTATCGGTTACGTTTTGCCCGGCTGGGACCCGCTCCGCTTGGCTGTCACAACGGCGTGGTTGGATCAACTAACGCACGGGCGTTCCTTTTTCCAGAAGATGAATTCGAATATCCGAGCGGGGAAAAACGTCTTCCTCCTGATGAATGGACAGTTGAACGCATGATGCGCGCAAACTACCTCTATGCAGGTTCGGTCGATGATGTGGTGAGTGGAATAGATGCATTAGTCGACGCAGCCAATCCAGAATGGTTTGCATGGTTATTTGACCAAGGGCTGTTACCTCAGGCAGAATTGAGGAAACAACTTGAAATCTTTGGTAAATACGTCCTGCCCCGTTACCGTTAAGGGTTGCTGGGAAGGCGTGTTTCAGATGAGATCTCTGGTCTCGCTATCAAGCTGAGCCTGATGAAGAAGACCTACGCGAGCAAAGCGAACAAGAGCCTGGGATGCCACAATTCCAATACCAAGCGACAACGCCACAAGGCAAGACCATTGAAGGGGTCATGGAGGCGGGGGAGGAGCGTGTGGTTGTCGCCTGGCTGCATGAGCAGGGCTATTTACCCCTCCAAGTTACTCTGCCTGGGTCACCACAGTCCAAAACCACTCGGACGGGGCTGTCTTTCCCGGCTCTGCCCTGGAGCGGGCGGGTCACGCAACGTGACTTGCTCTTAATGACGCATGAATTGTCAACATTGATTTCGGCTGGGCTGCCACTTGATCGTGCCCTGTCTGTGCTCACCGGGCTTGCTTCAAAAGCCGAGCTCAGCAGGGTGATAGA
>CAUZQN010000525.1:0-3217 GCA_963581605.1 uncultured Binatia bacterium (SeqCode) | reverse complement strand
CGTCCCGTTGCCTCGACTCGTCCGCGTATGCCCCCTTGCGCGACCGGCTTGCCTGTCACACAGGCTGCAGCGTCGATCTGCCCGGGGTTGAAGGTCGCGTAGGTATCGAAGATCCAGGCCATCTCCAGCCCACTGGTCCCGTAGTCAGGCGCGGGCACATCCACCCCTGGGCCGATGAAATTTTTCTTGATCAGCTCTGCGGTATAGCGCCGCGTAATCCGCTCTAATTCGTCTCGGCTATAGCGACTCGGGTCGATCCTGACGCCCCCTTTGGCCCCGCTAAACGGCACATCCACAATGGCGCACTTATAGGTCATGAGGGCGGCGAGTGCCTTGATCTCGCTCTCACTGACTTCCGTGGCATACCGAATACCGCCTTTGCACGGCACCTTGTGGTGACTGTGCTGGACCCGCCAGCCCGCAATCACCTCCAGCCCATGCTGCGTTCGCATCGGGAACTGGAAAGCATACACACTGTTACAGGTCCGAATTTGCTCCAGCAAACCTTTAGGATGCCGGGTGAAGCGCGCGGCTTTATCAAAGCTGCGATTTACATTGTCAAAGAAAATGAGCGTTCCGTTTGTATCAGCCACGTATGCCGCCTTATGTTTTGCCGGCTGCCTTTATTTCATTATAGAAAATCGGAGTATCGAGTGGAATCTGAAACGACCCGCTAGCCAGATACACATAATACAGGATCACAGAGTCGTACGCCTCTTCTCCACCAGTTCAGCTCGACGGCTTGGCCCGACGGTAGACAAATTTCACTTTGCCCATACCCAATTTGATATCCTGGAGTTTCTCAGAGTACACACAGTAGCCTGAGTGGCGAGTCTATCAGTTCAGCGGAGGAAGAAAAATGTTTAGAGCTACACGGCGCACGGCATTGATCGTCTTGTCTCTCGTCTTATGAACCCTGGTCTCAGCGCCTCAGCAGAAGAGTATCCGGGCATCATGTTCATCCTCGGTCAGGCAGTATGTGGGGGCCTGCAGGCAGTCAGACAAGGATCGAGGCGGCTCGCGACTCATGCACTCGCTCGTTCCGTCACTCCCGCCGGAGACCAAACGTACAACCCTCATATAGAAATATAAACCCCGAGTCTCAAATCCCTCAGGAGGGATCCTCAGATATCGGCGAAATCTCCACCGCGGCCTTTGCCGCTGGCAAAGCGCGCGGCTCCCGCACGGGCTTCTTGCTTGAGCGGGGCAAGACCCTCCCGACCTTCGTTTATAAGGGCGTCGGGAAGATCCAAATCCCATTGCTTATAGGCTGACGCGCGGTCAGCCTTCCCACAAATTTGTGGGAAACCGGCAATCTCAAGAGCGATCTTTTCCGCTTCCACTCTAGCCTGGCCGGCCGGCACTACACGGTTGGCGAGTCCGAACTCCAGCGCTTCCTGGGCGCCGACGGCGCGACCGGTCAGAATCATGTCCAGCGCGCGGCTCATGCCGATCAGTCAGGGTAAACGAACTGTCCCTCCGTCAACCAGCGGGACGCCCCAGCGCCGACAGAACACGCCGAACTGTGCCGTCTCTGATGCGATACGCATATCGCACAACAGCGTAAGCTCTAGTCCACCAGCAACTGCATAGCCTTCCACCGCGCAAATGACTGGCTTACTCAGTAGCATACGACTTGGTCCAAGCGGCCCATCGCCTTCGGGATCGTAGGGAGTTTCCAGGCTGCCTTCAGACAGTGACTTTAAATCGTAGCCAGCGCAAAAGGTCTCACCAGTTCCACATAGGACAGCTACAGCCTGCTCGTCATCTACTTCGAACTCAGTAAACGCTTGCTTGAGGAGGCGCGCGGTTTCATCATCCACGGCATTCCGACGTTCCGGCCGGTTGAGGATAATCGTGGTTACCGGGCCGTCTTTTTCTATGAGGACTTTCATATCGACCTCCTACCGAAACGCTGCGATCACTTCTTGCAACGCAACCATTTGGTTGCCGTTGGCCGACGACGGCACCAGGATGGGCGTCTTTAGGCCCGTGTCGTACCAGGCTTCTACCCCTTCCCGCACTTCAGACACACTGCCGTATAGCGTGACCTGACTCAGCCAGCGGTCAGACATTAAAGACGGAATCTTATCGTCTTCTTTGTTGGCCATGGCTTTTTGGATGGCCTGCATTTCCTCTTCATACCCGGCTTCGATCCAGTATTTTTGGTAATTCGGCAGCCGGACATAGGTGCTGAGCGTTTGGCGATGCACTTTTGCGGCGGCTTCTTTATCGTCCGTAATCACGGTCGGGATCATATTGCCGACAAAGAAGTCGTCAGCCTGCATTTTCTCCTGAGGCAGAAAACTCAGCGAGGTAGACATATGCGACAGAGCGGCATTGGCCCACACCGCGCCTTGGGAAATCTCAGCCGACAGCTTGACCATGGCCTTACGTAAGGTGGCCAGAATAATAGGCGGCAGCGCGTCTTTTCTGCCCACGCTGGCCTGCAGGTCGGAAACAAACTGACGCATGTCGGCCAGCGGCTTGTTAGCCTGCACCTTGAGCCGATCCAGCATAGGCCCGTGACTCACCCCAACCCCGAACCGAAAACGTCCACCAGATACCTCATGAATAAAGGCCGCCGTCTGGGCATAGTCATACGGATGGCGGGTATACATATTGGCGATGCTGGTGCCGAGCGGAATCTCGTGAGTGGCAAAGGCCAGGGCCTCACACAATCCCAAGCCATCCCCAACGCTTTGGCAAAAAATGCCACTAAAGCCTTCTTTTTCGATCTGGGCTGCAACCTCTAAGGTTGCCTTTCTCCGTCCAGCCACTGCCACTAGTGCGATTGCCGGTTTTCGGGCCATAGGTCCTCCTTCTGCGTGATTGTCAGAGCAATGCGTTCTTTCAGTAGTCGCCGGATTGTATCTGGTGTGAGCGGGAGTGGCTATCGGTGAGAGGAAGGAGCGAACGACGCCCTCGTATGTTGACGTAGAGGACAGGTGAGAGCATCGTTTTTTGACATACACACTTATGATGTGTATCCTGGGCTAAGAAAAAGTGCTGTGTATGCATCGGCGTATTAACATCACCCTGCCAGAGGACACCGTACGGTTGCTAGACCGGACGGTTACTGCTGGCAGCCGGAGCCGGTTCATCGACCAGGCGATTAAGCATTATATGCAGACGCAGTCCAAAAAGCGGCTGCGGACCTTACTCAAGGAAGGCGCAATCGATCGAGCCGAGCGCGATCTTGCCGTAGCGGAGGAGT
>CAUZQN010000524.1:0-3217 GCA_963581605.1 uncultured Binatia bacterium (SeqCode) | reverse complement strand
ACACGATAGCAGTTGGCAGACCTGACAAGGAAGGGGCATTGCCCCGAGGGGGCGCTGCCCCTGGCCGGGCTTATTTGCTTATCTGTTTGTGTATGCTGTAAGCCAGTGCAAAGGATGAGAGGAAAACTATGCCTCGGCTGCGAATGGGTGTCCGCCTGCTCTTAATCGGCATGTTCTTGTTACCGTATCCCCTCCACAGCGCCCCGTCTGCACAAATCGCAGACGGGGCGACGCTCACCCACGGTATTGCGAGTGGCGATGTGACATCACACAGTGTCGTTATCTGGTCTCGAGCCAATCACGAGGTCTATCTGCATGTCGCATACGACAGGAATCCGGACTTCTCTCAGCCTAAGACTGCACGGCCTATCTTCGTCACACACGAGTCGGACTACACCGGCCAGGTCATGCTGACCGGGCTGCAACCCAGCACCCGCTACTATTACCGCGTCTGGCTCACCGCTGAACCAGCAGGAAATCAGCCTGAGCAGCCAGCGACTACGCAAGGCAGCTTTACAACCGCTCCGGATGGTGAATCTTCCGAGCCCGTGGCCTTTGTCTTTGGCGGAGATCTAGGCGGCCAAGGTCTGTGTCGCCATCATGAGAAAGGCTATGCCATCTTCACCCAAATGGCTGCGTTGAAACCCGACTTTTTTGTTGCCAACGGCGACATGATTTATGCGGATGATGGTTGTCCACCTGAACGGCCACTTGGAGCTGGAGCAAACGGCTCACCTCTTCCGATCTGGAAGAATATTCCAGGCCGGTTTCCCGGCGTGCTCTCGCCCACAGTGAATTGGACCGATCTCAACCAACTGCGGCGAGTCTATCGCCGGCATTGGCAGTACAATCGCGCGGATCTTGCCGTGCAGCACTTCTTCCAGCACGTGCCCATGTATGCTCAGTGGGACGATCATGAAGTACTGAACGACTTTGGGGCGCGCTGGACATACTGGGCGCAAACGGCACGAGAACGAATAGGCTATCCCAACCTTGTCACTATTGGCCGGGAAACATTTTTTCTGTACTCGCCCATGGCTCGACATCCAGACGAGTTCCAGCGGATATATCGCGCCTTCCAGTGGGGGCAGCAGCTCGATCTTTTTCTCCTGGATGCACGCTCATATCGAAGCCGGAATGATCTACCCGATACGCAAACACACCAGAAGACACTACTCGGTTCGGCGCAACTCGCTTGGCTGAAACAGCAACTTCAGGATTCACAAGCGACCTGGAAAATCGTTAGTAGCGATGTCCCCCTGTCTGTTCCGACCGGAAGTCAAGTCCACATAGTGGGTCGAGATGGCTGGGCGAATGGAAACAGTCCGGACTTTTCTGCCCAGACGGACCAGACTGGGTTTGAGCGAGAACTCCTTGATCTCCTACATTTTCTAGATGAAACCAATGTGAACAATATTGTCTTTATCACTACCGACGTCCACTTTGCGGCCCAGGTTCGATACGCACTTGATGCGAACGAGGACGGC
The DNA here is from genome assembly GCA_963581605.1 of uncultured Binatia bacterium (SeqCode). GTDB lineage: Bacteria > Desulfobacterota > Binatia > Bin18 > Bin18 > Bin18. The sequence continues at coordinate 1,730 of CAUZQN010000524.1, read as the reverse complement.
GATCTGCTCATTTTCCATGAACTGATCACTGGACCACTGAATGCGGGTATGGCTCCAGCCGTGACCCAAACCCAACTTGATCCAACCCTCAACCCAACACTCTTGTACGCACAGGGCGACCTGTTTAATTTCGGTTTTGTCCAGACCCAACCACACGCGGATGGAACGGTGCATTTGATTGCCGATGTGAGAGCGGAGAACGGCCAAATACAATCGGGGTCCGTATTGGACCTGTCTCCGCAGTGAGCATCCTTGTTCACTGCACTCGCGCATGAACGGCGCGCCCGCATCAACTGTACGCCCATCAAAAGACGGCAGAAAAGAACGTACGCTCTCGTCTCGTCGGATCAATTCCTATACGTCCTATACGTCCTATACGAGAAATAGCTATGACGGCTCAAGCGACCTACTCATCAACTCCGGATCGTCCCACGTCCCTGGAACAGCTCGTTATCCAAGTCGAGCTGGGTCAAGACGAGATCGTGCGGACCGGAGTCGCAAGCCTGCATCCGGCGGATACAGCGGAGCTGCTGAACGTTCTGGAAGAGCCCGAAGTCAAACACAAAGTCTTTGCTTTTCTGGAGCTGCGTCACGCGGCAGCAGCCCTCAGCCTGGTTTCCCCGCATACTAAAAATGCTCTGCTTGAGCGACTGCCTGACGACATACTTGGCGACTTAGTCGAATACCTTGACTCCGACGACGCCGCAGATCTACTCGCCTCACTCTCTGCGCGGCGAGCCAAGGCCGTCCTCAATGAGGTGCCCCAGGACCTGTCTGACGAAGTCTCTCAGCTCTTGCAGTATCCACCCGATACGGCAGGCGGGATTATGCAGGTCGAGTATATGGCCGTGCCGCAAGGCACCCGCATAGACCAGGCCATTGAAATGATCCGCAGTCGTATCGACGACATCCCCGACATCAATATCGTTTTTGTTGTGAATAAAACCCGTCATCTTGTCGGCATTCTTCCCCTGCGTAAATTCATCCTCGCCCGTCCGACTGACGTGGTTGAAAGCGTCATGGACCAGCAGGTCATTTCGGTCCGCGCTGACCTCGACCAGGAACAGGTCGCGCTCATGTTCAAAAAATATGACCTTATTTCTCTACCTGTGGTCGACGTCGAAGGCCGGCTGCTGGGACGCATTACAGTTGACGATGTGGTTGATGTACTGGAAGAAGAAGCAACCGAAGATATTTTCAAGCTTGCCGGTCTTGACGAAGAAGAAGAGGTTCTTGACTCGGCCTGGCAGTCCATCCGCCTGCGCCTCCCGTGGCTTGCGCTGAATCTAGTCACAACCACGCTGAGCGCTGTGGTCATTGCCTTTTTTGAAGGCACGATTCAGCAAGTCGCCATTGCCGCCGCCTTTATGACCATTGTTGCCGCCCAGGGCGGTAATGCCGGGGTTCAAACGCTGACCATCATTGTGCGCGGTATTGCGTTAGGCGAGGTGCCCCTGACCCATACCAAACGGGTGTTAGTCAAAGAATTGACGATTGCGCTGGGCAACGGGCTGGCCTTGGGCTGTGCCGCAGGCTTCGTAGCCTATTTGTGGAAGGGCAATCCAACGCTTGGCATAGTCTTGGCCCTGGCGTTGATGGTCAATTTAATAGTCGCCGCGTTTGTCGGCAGTATCGTCCCTCTCACCCTGCGGCGCGTGGGCATTGATCCAGCCGTGGCGTCAAATGTGTTTGTGACGGCCTGTACCGATATCTGCGGCTTTCTGTCCTTT
>CAUZQN010000523.1:0-3228 GCA_963581605.1 uncultured Binatia bacterium (SeqCode) | reverse complement strand
CCCCACCGGGAGGCGTTGGACAGGCTGGCGCGACACGTACCACCGGGCCGGGTCTATCTGACCAGCGAGCACGGCGCGGTTACCTTCGTGACCGACGGCGAGACTTTGACCGTAACCACAGAGCGCTGAGGCACGGGCGGATTTGGCGTCCCGCACGTGTCTTTGATCCACGTGAGTCTCGATCGAATAGAACCCGGACCAGGACACCGACCAACATGTCCTGTTACGGCAAGGGTCCCGCAAAATCGGGACTCCTGCGGTGGTCACCCGACACAGTGTCTGCACCAAGTTTCGGCCGATTACGTTGATGGGTCCAGGCGATCACCTGAGCATCCGCGGGCGAGTTCTGTGGTATCGTTATTGCGTTGTGGGGTACCAAAGAGTTTGCCAGCCCGACCAATCGAAGGTACTACCGAGCCCAAGGGGAGGCAGAAACAATGCCACAGGATACAGCCGAAGTGGAGGGCGTGGTCGTGTTGACTGGCATCGTCGAACGGGAGGATGCCCAATATGTGTCGTATTGTCGCGAGCTTGGAACGGCTAGCTGTGGTGATACTGCCGAAGAGGCACTCGATAACCTGAAGGATGCGTTAGAAGTTCACCTGGACGCTCTGACAGAAACCGGAGAGATTATTCGGGAGCTCCGGGAAAGGAACATCAACGTCTACCTTCCACCGCTCAGTGAGCTACGCATGACGATCCCGTTGGAGAAAATGTTCACTACGTACCAGCATAAGGTCCTTGTTGCCGCATCCGCGTAGGCGACGACGCAAGGACGATGCAGTATAGCGGCATCCCACTCTGTTCGAGCAATCAGATCACCTCGGCACTAAGAGCTGCTACGCTGGCAAAGCTAGAAGCAGCAGCCATGTTTCTTGCCACCGCACTGGCTCCTCTGGCCGGACGCTTTCAACCGCGGTCGTCATGGGCAGGAAGGAAATTCCGCGAGGAACACTTCGGGCCATCCTGATATCGCTTGAGATTTCACTCGACGATTTCCTGAGCGCGCTTCGCTGACCACGGCCATCAGGTGCACCCGCTTCGGCATTCTGTGCTCCGCTCCGCGCCGCAGCCCTGCGCTCCGGTCGGGCGTGAAGGCCCCATCGAGGTAGACGAAGTTGGGGCGCCCTGACACCAACGCCCCGAACGTGTTGCTCGGCGGCGCGGGCGAGTATACAATTGCCCAACGTCACCCATCGGATGCTTTGATGGGAAAGATTCGAGTGATAACTGAATGCTCCAGACTGAGACGGGAGCTGTCGGGGCTCTAATCCCCCCAAATATAAAAGGAGGCGTCCAATGCCAAGCGAACGAGAGATGCTGGAGGAGCTGCGGGAGTTCGACACGCCGTCGATTACCAACGTCGTTGCCACGTACCCCGGCAATCCCCTGTGTCTCGGACTCTACAACCCCTGGACCGAGAACTGGTACACCGACCAGACGATTCGCTGCATGTATCCCGATCTGGGCAGAACGGTCGGGTACGCTGTCACATGCGTATACGGGCTGCCCGACCCGGGATACTCCGGGGCCAGCTTTATGGACGTGCTCGACGCGATGGGCGCGTCCAAGCAGCCGACCATCTTCGTCTTTCAGCAGAAGTTTCCGCCGGAGATCGCGAAAAAGGCGGGCCTGATGGGCGGCAACATGGCGACCGCCGTTCAGGCCGCGGGCTGCGTTGGCGCCATTTCCAACGGTCCTTCGAGGGACCTGGATGAGATACGCCCGATGAAGTTCCAGTACATGCTGAGCGGCATTACGGCGGGCCACGGAGGCATGGCCGTGCAGGCGGTGAATGTCCCGGTCACGGTCGCCAGCATGGATGTCTCGCCAGGGGAGATCATCCACATGGACGAGAACGGCGCCTGCAAGTTCCCCGCGGACAAGCTCGAGGCGGTCCTTACCAACGTCAAGGCCCTGATTGAACAGGAGGGGGACATGCAGGGCCGGATACGAAGGGCCAAGAGCGTGGCCGAGATCAAGGCTGTCTTCAGCGGGCACTCCTACGGCGCTGACGAGGAGGAGGACTAGATCGCCTGATCTGTATTGACATGCGTGGGCACGTTTTCTTCTGCAAAAATCGCATCGATCTCTTCCCGTACATCGGTGCTGAGCTCCCAGTCTACCGCAGCAACGTTTTCCTTAAGCTCCCACTCATTTCGAACACCGACCAGTCCAACAGATACGGCTGGATGTCCAAGTGTCCAAGCAATAGCCATCTGAGCTACTGATTTATCATGGCGCTTGGCGATGGCTTTCAAGCGTTCGACGACATTTAATTCGTTTGCGAATTCTTCCTCTTGGAATAAAGGAAGTCCGAACGCGCTTCCACTCTTTCGCCAATCTCCTTCCTCGAATGTTGTCTCTGGCGTGAACGCGCCGGAGAGGAGTCCAAACCCAAGAGTGCCATAGGCCATAAATCCAATATTCTTGTCTAAACAATATGGGAGGACTTTCGATTCCATTCGACGGTCGAACATGTGATAACCGACTTGATTAGCGGCCAAATGACCGTATTTTTCACATTCATCCATCATCTCTGGCGTAAAATTCGATACGCCATAATGACGAATCTTGCCTTCCTGTTTTAATTTTTCGAGTGCTCGTATGGGTTCTTCGAACGGCGTATCGTGATCGGGCCAGTGTATTAGCAGCAGATCTAGAAAATCAGTTTCCAATCTGCGGAGGCAGCCCTCTGTACGGTCGATAACATGGTCATATTGTGAGTTTCGGCCCAGGTTTTTCCCATTTTCGTCGTATTGGAATCCTACTTTGCTCACTAAAACAATATCTTTTCTCTTATCACCTAACGCCTTTGCTAGAAGTTCTTCAGAATGGTATGGCCCATATACCTCGGCAGTATCAAAGAGTGTGATTCCGTGGTCGATCGCGGAGTTGACTGCAACACTTGCCTCCTTGACGTCGATATGCCCATACATTGTGGTACTCATTTCCCACGTACCAAAGCCTATGGATGAGGAAAAAAGACCACTATCGCCAAGTTGCCGTTGCTCCATAATTACCCCTTTGTACGCTCTACTTACCCTTCAAGGTTCTTCACTACTGGGATGCTCCGGATGAATCATATCAGGAGCGCCTCTATGGTAAGACGTCGTCACTTCTTATCTCTGACGCGTCGCAGCTCTGCCACCGCCGTGGTCTTCAAAATATTTAGTCGGGGAACGTTATCGGATTGTAGCAGGCCAGTTCGTGGTCCGCTTCTATCTC
>CAUZQN010000522.1:0-3231 GCA_963581605.1 uncultured Binatia bacterium (SeqCode) | reverse complement strand
ACTGCCGGTCGAAGGTGGTGTCGATGCAGGCCGTAAACGTGCCTTGGCCGAGACCGAAGAGGGAGGGAGGACGCGCGAAGAACTGGAAGCCTACTACACGCAATTCGGGAGTCCGCTATCAACGGCGGAGACATTTAATTTCGACGATATTATTGACCCACGTGAGACACGCCCGCGTATTATCCGAGCGCTGCGTGCTGCCCGTGGGTGTAACGCTGTACCCCTCGGTCCGAAAACGCGACATGGGATTATGCCGTAGGAGGGACACCCGGTGCACTTGTCCGGGGCAAACACGGGGCCGCAGTTCCTCCCTTGTGGCTGACAAGGGTAGGTACAAGTCCGAATGATGTTGGAATTCCACCCGGTAGCCTGGATGGAACGGAGTGGAATCCGGGGGCGGTCTATCCCTTTTTTGTGTCATACCTGCGCAGGTAGGTATCCATCCCTCCGGCGCTGCGCTGGATTCCCAATCAAGTTGGGAAGGACAAAGCAAGGCGGGAAGCGAGCTGGAGGTGGGGCCGGGGGCAAGGCTTATGCGTCCTCAGTCCTGTTCTGCCGCAATGCAGAAAGTGCACTTTCTACTCGGTCTAGGCGCTGAAGAATTTCCTGTTGCGGATCGGCGCGCAGATAACCCTGCTCAACAAGTTGGATGAAATTGCGAGCGACTTCATCCGCCGACAATGGTCCGTCGGGCTGATACCACTGATATAGCCAATTGCACATGCCGAGAATGGCAAACGAGACGAGCTTCGCGGGCAGTGGAGCCAGCCGTCCGGCTTGGATGCCTTCGGTAATCACCCCTTCAATCAGGCCGTCATATACACGGCGTTCGGTTCGCGCCCGTTCGGCTATCTCTTCAGGCAGGTTGCTCTCTTCACTGAAAAAGACCCTCAGGAAATTCCCTTGGTCGGCCATCAACCGGACTTGATGCCGGATAATTTGGCGCAACTTTTCTTCAGGCACTATGGCCTGGGAACAAATCTGACGCAAATCGCGCTGAAAGATCGCAATCGTGCGCTCAAACACACGAATAAGGAGTTCTTCTTTACTGGGACAATAACGGTACAGGGTGACGCGCGAGATGCCCAGCCGCTCGGCGATGGTTTCGAGCGTACTTGCCCGATAACCCTGCTCCCCAAAGCAGTCCGCCGCCGCCTGCAAGATGGCTTCTTCACGCACAGCCTGCTTGCTTCCCCGTTCCCGTCCGTTCTTCGTGACCATGCCCTGCGCTTACTGGATTCGCCCCAGTCGTGCAAGCCGCCTCCCGCCGTCTGCTCTTGCCCCTTCCTTGCTCTCCTTGTCCCCTTGCCCCCCTTGTCAGGGGACGCTTGGACTTGGTATGCGCGAAAAAAGAGAAAGCGCATTCTAGTGCGAGGAGGTGGAGATGGCACGATCCCGGTTGCCGAAGGAAAGTGTGCTCGTCCTGGGAGGCGCGCGCTCAGGAAAGAGCGACTACGCCTTACAGCGCGCGCTCAAGTGGAAGGGCCAGCTGGTCTATTTTGCAACGGCTGAGGCGAAAGACGAGGAGATGAAAGAGCGTATTGCCCGGCACCGTGCTGAGCGCCGCAGCCGACGCTGGGTGACGGTCGAGGAGCCTCTCGAAGTCGTCTGGCGGCTGAAGGAAATGGACGAAAATATTGGGGCGGTGATCCTCGACTGTGTGACCCTGTGGGTCTCGAATGCCCTGCTCAGTAACCAAAAAGATAGTCTGGAGGGTCAGGTTGCCGAGCTTATCGAGGAACTCCCCCTTTTCCCTTTCCATTTTCTTGCTGTGAGTAACGAGGTTGGCTTAGGCATCGTTCCGGATTCGCCCCTGGGTCGGGAGTATCGCGATTTGCTTGGCTCGGTAAATCAACGACTGGCCCGAGTGTGCAAGGAAGTGGTGTTTATGACTGCCGGGATTCCCATGCAGGTGAAAGGCAGCTCAAAGGAGAGTCCGTGAGGTTATTGGAAGAGACACTGGGCCAGATCACTCCAATTCTTTCTGATCTGGCTGACACAGCCCAAGCCCGTCTTGATCAACTCACCAAGCCGCAGGGCAGCCTGGGACGCTTAGAAGATATTGCCCGGTGCTGTGTGATGATCACTGGACGCGAACATCCGCAGGTGACGAAAAAAATACTCTTTGTCTTCTGTGGCGATCATGGCGTCGCTGCTCAGGGGGTGAGTGCCTATCCCCCAGAGGTGACGGCTCAAATGGTCCGGAATTTCGTACGTGGTGGCGCGGCGATCACAGTCTTAGCGCGCCAGCTTGGTATTCGGGTGCAGGTGGTCGACGTCGGAGTGAATGCCGACTTTGCTTCGGACCTGAGCGGCTTAATTCAGCGCAAGATTGGACGTGGAACAGCAAATTTTACTCACCAGCCCGCCATGACTCAGGAAGCAGCGGTGCGGGCTATTGAAGTCGGAATTGCTCTGACCACTGAGGCGATACAGAACGGTGCGCAGCTCATCGGGGCAGGGGAGATGGGCATAGGCAATACCACATCGGCGACCGCGCTCTTGTGTGTCTTGAGTGGACTCAGTCCGGAAGAGCTGACCGGGGTGGGAACCGGCATACATGAAGAGGCGCGGCAGAAGAAAATCGCAGTTATTCGCACTGCCCTGACTCTTCACACGCTTGAGCGAGCGGACCCTCTCGGTATTCTGGCTCACCTTGGTGGATATGAAATCGCTGCTATGGTCGGTGTCTATCTCGCAGGAGCGGCGCAAAAAGTTCCGCTCCTTGTTGACGGTTTTATTGCGACCAGTGCCGCCTGGATCGCCTGCGATCTGAACCCAGCAGTAAAAGGCCATCTCATATTTGCGCATTGTTCTGCGGAACAGGGCCATCAAAAAGTTCTGGATGCACTCCACGTACAGCCGTTACTGGACCTCAATATGCGATTGGGTGAAGGAACCGGCGCAGCACTGGGGATGGGCATCGTTGAGTCTGCCGTCCGACTGTACAATGAAATGGCGACTTTTGCCGAAGCTGCAGTCTCAGAAAAAGAGTAATGGCTGCTCCTCAAAACGGGCAAGATGGGCGAGACGGGCAAAATGGGAAAAACGGGCAAGACAAGATTGCGACTCCGTGGGCTGTGACCGTACAGGGCGCAACGCTCGTTGTCTCGCTGCCTGTTCCGTATCGAGTCCTGAGTTGGGCGCCTCTCAATCCTGGATTGGTCGAAGCCCGAACGATCATCAACCATCACGTCAACATCAAAGATCCGATACCCGACGAACCGACTC
>CAUZQN010000521.1:0-3233 GCA_963581605.1 uncultured Binatia bacterium (SeqCode) | reverse complement strand
CGCGACGTTCGGCAGTCGTATGGATACCGCCGAAACTGGTGGCCTCATACACGAGTTCACATGACTGGAGAAAACGTTCGGCGTGACCTTGGTCGGGTAGGACAAAGCTTACTATTGGTCCAAACAGTTGCATTTGACGTTTGGCAATGGGGTGGGCTGGATCCGTTGGTAAGCCCGGATAGCGGACAGTGCTGACTTCCGGTCGTGTTGCCAGATAGGCGGCAATTGCCTGCGCGTTGTGACATTGGCGCTCCAGTCGAACGCCGAGCGTTGCCAGCGACCGATGCGCCAACCAGACTTCCATCGGGCCGGCAATAGCGCCGCCCTGGGTACGCCAGGTGTGGAGCCGATCCGCCCACTCGGGGTCACGCACTGCCACGTGTCCGAGGATCAAGTCAGAATGCCCAGTCAACGCCTTCGTGTCTGAGGCAACCGAAAAGTCCGCGCCCAGAGTAAGCGGGTTCTGTCCCAGGATCGTCGGCGTGGTGTTATCAACTGCGACGAGGGCACCGGCCGTATGCGCTTGTGCTGTCAGCGCGGTAATATCACACACTTCAAGTCCAGGGCTGCTTGGAGATTCGAGCCACAGCAGTTTTGCTCCGTCCAAACAATCTCCCAGGGCGTTTCCCGCTGTGGGTGCCATGCGTACCTGTACCCCCATTTCAGTAAAATAGCCCTGGGCAATGACGCGCGTAGTGTAGTAACTGTCCGAGGGGAGAACGACGATATCTTTGGGTCGTAAAACGGTTCCAAAAACGGCGCTCACGGCTGCCATACCCGAGGCGAAGACCAGAACGCTCCCACCTTCCAGTTCACTCAGCGCCTGTTCAAAACGTGTCCAGGTCGGATTGTGGAAGCGGCCGTAGGTAAACGCGACCTGTGTAGGGTCGCCGGCTGCATGATACGGAGCGGCAAAAGTGGGACCGGGCAGAAAGACCTCTCCCTGGGATGCAGAAGGCAAGCCGGCGCGTGTGACGCGTGTATCCTTGTGGATGCGGTGCATGCGTCTTTTCCTGGGTAGGCAATCTGGATGCTATCGGTGCCGCTCAAGCGAATGCGGCGGCACCGACCTGTTCCGTATCGGTTAAAGTCCCGTCAGTCCCGGCCATTTCGAGAATTCGGCGTAGGTCCAATCCGTAGCGATTTTTCCGTCCCGGCAGGTAAGCACTGCACAGAAAGGTAAATTCCAGTCCTTGCCCTGGTCCGGGTCGAGCAGCACGGCCTCGACAACGACGACGTTTCCGGTTGCATGCCTGCGATCAACGCGCATTTTTCGTTTGGGTGCTGCCTCAATCACGGCGCGTTCGACTTTGACGAAGAGCTCGTGTCCGCGGATAAAACCGCCGTTTACCTCGCAGTCGGATGTGTAGCACTCATGCACGAACCGCTCGATGTCGGTGTTGTAAAGGTCTTCGTAGCGCTTCGCGATCTCAATGCTGCGTTCTTCTTCTGTAGCCATGCTCATGTTCCTTTCTCTCCTGTGGCCTGTGGGATTTTGGGTGCAGCCACAGGACTACTAGCTCTTGGCTAGGGTTCTTATTAGAATGTCTTGCAATTTTGAGACAGAGCAGTCAATAGTCTTTCAATATGTTGATCTGATCTATTTGCAGAGTTTCTGGTAGATCTTGCGATTTAGGAGGGAGAAGTCATGGGCGTATTATCTGGGTACAAAGTCGTGGAATTCGCGGGCATCGGTCCTGCGCCAATGTGTGGCATGCTGCTTTCGGACATGGGAGCCGAGGTATTACTGATAGACCGGGCAGCAGATGCAAATCTGGGCATTGCAATGGATGCCAAGTTTAACCTGCTCGGCCGTGGCCGCCGTTCAGTCGCGATTGATCTCAAAAAGAAAGAAGGCACCGAGGCTGCACTCAAACTCATCGAGCAAGCGGATGCCGTGATCGAAGGCTTTCGACCTGGGGTCATGGAACGCTTGGGACTTGGTCCGGATGTATGCCTGGGACGAAACCCGCGTCTGGTCTTTGGTCGTATGACCGGTTGGGGACAGGAAGGGCCTCTGGCCAAGGTGGTCGGCCATGACATTAACTATATTGCCTTGACAGGTGCATTGCACTCTATTGGCCGAAGAGGGGAAGCCCCGCTTCCCCCGCTCAACCTGGTCGGCGACTTCGGTGGTGGTGGTGTCTTTCTTGCCCTGGGTGTGGTCGGCGCGCTGCTGGAAACGCAGAAGTCGGGCAAAGGCCAGGTCATCGACGTAGCCATGATCGATGGGGCAGCCTCGCTCATGACCGCTATCTATGGTTTACGCGCGGCTGGCAAGTGGACGGATAATCGCGGAGAAAATATTCTGGACACTGGCGCACATTATTACAATGTGTACGAAACCAGCGATGGACAATATATCTCCATCGGTTCGATTGAGCCCAAGTTCTATGCCGAACTGCTTCGCCTGACCGGATTGGAACGAGCAGAGCTACCGCCTCAGAATGATCGCTCTGAATGGCCGGACTTAACACAGAAATTAGCTGTTATTTTCAAGACCAGGACACGGGCTGAGTGGAATGAACTGCTCGAGGGCAGCGATATATGCTTCGCACCTGTCCTGAATATGGGGGAAGCGCCGAGTCATCCGCATAACCAAGAACGTGGAACCTTTGTCGAGGTCGACGGCGTTCCACAACCGGCCCCGGCACCCCGCTTTAGCCGTACCCCCAGCGCTATCCAGGGCCCGCCTGCCAGCCCTGGTCAGCATACCGAAGAAGCGTTACGTGATTGGGGTTTTAATGCCGCGGAGGTCGAGCAACTTCGCGGCTGCGGCGCGATCGGCGTCCGGGCTGCGGGAAAGTAAGCTGCTTGGTTTTTGAGGGTAGGGTGGGTCCTTCAAGACCCACCTTTTTTGAAGAAAAATACTCGCAGTCGTTAGCGGCCCTTCCAGTTGGGCTTACGCTTCTCTGCAAACGCACGCGGCCCTTCTTGGGCGTCTTCACTGCTATAGACATGCTTAAAGAGATGTCGGGCGGCCTCAAGCCCGGCCTGGCGGCCCATATCGGTTGCCATATACACCATCTCTTTGGCCGCAGCGACGGTGAGGGGTGCATTCTCGGCAATGGCTGCGGCGATCTCCAGCGCCTTGGGCATGAGCTGGTCTGCAGGAACGACATGATTCACAAAGCCGATCTCATAGGCGCGCTGGGCGCTAACCGGATCGCCCGTCATGAGAATTTCGAGCAATACCTTCTGCGGAATCATATGTGTGAGCGGAACTGCCCAAG
>CAUZQN010000520.1:0-3238 GCA_963581605.1 uncultured Binatia bacterium (SeqCode) | reverse complement strand
ATTTTCCTCGGGAGAAACGCCACCATAAACCCAGGCCGAAGAATGTCACGTTTATGGTTCCGGCAATCCATGGCCCCAAGGATTCGAGATTGGTAAACACCACGGCACCCAAGCTCAGTGGGGTAAATACGCACACTAAAAGCGTGATGGTCAGGCCCGCAATCCAATGTGTATCGCCAGCACCGCGTAGGGCTGCGGCAAACACTATCCCCATGCCGTCAAAGACCTGTAGGAGAGCGGCACATAGCAATAAGGTACCCCCGACCTGGATAACCGTGGCATCTTGGCTAAAAAAGCCGACAAAGGAGAACCGAAAGAGGAGATAGATCATGCCCATGAGGGCCATATATGCCATAGCCAGAAAGACCGCTTCGTAGACACGCTGCACTGCGAGGTCGCGTTTGCCCTCACCAATATACCGCCCAACAAGCGCGGTAAGAGCCTGGCCGAGCCCGAGAGCTGGCATGAACGAGATGGTCATGTACTGGATGGTTATATTGCTAGCAGCCAATTGTTGCCGACCGAACTGACCGACCATAAGGATGATTAATACTCCCCAGCCTAAGATGTCGAGGGCCATTTGCATGCCGGCCGGCCAGCCGATGTGGAGCAGCTGACGGGTGCGTGTCCAGAGCGGTTGCCAGGTCGCTCGCGTAGCAAACTGGGTTGCATAGGTCTGGGACAGAAACACACGCAAGAGAACTGCAAACTGTACGATGAAACTCAATACCATAGCCAGAGCGGCGCCCTTGAGGCCCAAAGCCGGGACGCCGAATTTTCCAAAGATCAACGCGTAGGCGAAAATAACGTTGGCAATATTGGCAATAACCGCGGCGACAAGCGGGACCTTGGGCTTATGCAGCCCGTAAAAGAATCCACTCAGCGCGCCTATCGCAACCGAAAAGCCTATGCCCCACAGCCGAACGCGGAAGTAGATGACCTCAAGATCTACAATGTCTGGCTCATGGCCAAACAGCGAAAAAAAATGCGGCGCCAGCGGCCACAGTGAGAAGGCCAGCACACCAACGACGAGACTCAAGTACAGACCTTGCCAGGCAAAGGCCGAACCTTCATCAGGCTTACCACGGCCTAAAGCTTGTGCGGCGAAGGTGCTGACACACTGCGTAATGCCCAGCGGGAGGGCCGTCAGTGTATAGGCAATGACTCCAGCAGGCATGGCTGCGGCAATTTCAGCCGTCCCCACCCGCGCAACCATCCAGGTGTCCACAAAGCCGATCACCGTGAACGAGGCCATCGACATAATAATCGGTAAGGCAAGCTGGAGAATTTCGCTGAGTCCGGATCGAGTGGGGGAAAACATAAACGTGCTGTTTGCAGTCAGGGGCTGTTTTGTATACGCAGATGGGAGTGCAATTTCTCTATGAGGTGAACGTTTTTATGGCAGACCAGTTTGACCTTATCATTATCGGTGGTGGAATCATCGGACTTGCCACCGCCTTGGAAGTCACACGCCAATACCCAAAGGTTAAACTGGGGGTCTTAGAAAAAGAAGCGCGCCTGGCCGCTCACCAAACCGGCCATAACAGCGGCGTTATTCATTCCGGCATTTATTATAAGCCCGGGTCGCTCAAGGCCCAGACCTGTGTCACGGGGGCGAAGCTGTTGACCGAATTTTGTGACCAACAGGGCATCCCTTATGAACAGTGTGGGAAAGTAGTGGTCGCAACGTCACAAGACGAACTACCGCGCCTTGAAGAACTCCATCGGCGTGGCACAGCCAACGGCGTTGAGGGACTGGAAATGATCGGGCCCGAGCGGCTGCGAGAACGCGAGCCCCACGCGGCAGGCATACAGGCGCTGTATGTCCCGAAAACGGGGATTATCGACTTTGTCCGTGTGACGGAAATGTATGCCACATTGATTCAAGAAGGTGACGGCGAAATAAAGCTTGCACATACAGTGCAGCGGATTGTGTCTGCCGACGGTCATCTCGTACTGGAGACTTCAGCTGGAGGGGTACATACCCATGCTGTGATTAATTGTGGCGGCCTGCAGTGTGACCGTCTCGCACGGATGGCAGGCGTCGATCCTGAACTCCAAATTGTGCCGTTCCGAGGCGAGTACTATACTATCGCAGCGCATAAACACTATCTGGTCAATAATCTGATCTACCCGGTTCCCGATCCGGCCTTTCCCTTTCTGGGCGTGCACTTTACGCGGACAATGAGTGGGGCAATGGAAGCCGGTCCCAACGCCGTCCTGGCTTTTGCCCGGGAAGGGTACCAGTGGGCGGACATGGTTCCCCAAGAGCTGTGGGAAACACTGCGTTTCCCCGGATTTCGGACGATAGCGCGGAAATACTGGCAGATGGGCCTGGGAGAAATCTACCGCTCTTTCAATAAAAGGGCCTTTCTTCGCGCTCTGCAGCGCTTGGTGCCCGAACTCACGGCAGACGATTTACTTCCTGGCGGAAGCGGAGTCCGAGCCCAGGCGGTCTCGACCAGCGGTACGCTGGTCGACGACTTTGTGATTACCGATTCGCCCCGCGCTATGCATGTCCTGAATGCTCCTTCGCCTGGCGCAACAGCCTCTCTTGCTATCGGACGGCAAATTGTCGAGCGAGCTGCCCTGGCCTTTTCTTGGGGCGCATAGCTGGCCCCAAGAAAAGGATCATCATAAGGGGTATCATGCGGTAGTAGAGACAAAATTTGTCAAAAATGAAGAAACCGGATAGTATGCCTGCGCTTAGAGGAACTGATGTTCATAGTCCTCATCCCTTCCGCTTGTTTCACAAAGACCCTCCGCTCCCTCTCCGTCCCAAAAAAGAACAATAAATACAATCGCTTGCGAGTCAGTACGATGGAGCGCGTTGGAAACCTTTTCGTTCGCGCAATAACGCAGTCTGGGGTGAGAGCCAGCCATCACCGGCTAGGGGAGAAACGGTAGATGTTTAGTCGAGTTTTTATTGGCATCGGGTCTAATCTGGGCAAGCGCCGGGAGCATTATCAGAAGGCGTTAGATCTGATGGAAGACTTGCCCAATACGCATATCGCGAAGTGCTCCTCTTTGTACGAAAGTGAACCCATCGGGGATGCCAAGAACTGGTATCTCAATGGGGTGGTCGAGCTTGAGACGAATTTTGACCCACACGAGCTACTGAACCGTCTGCAGAAGATTGAGCAAACGATGGGACGCAAGAAAACTGCCCAAACAAAAAAATGGGCCTCCCGAAAGATCGACCTTGATATCTTACTTTTTGACAATTATGTTGTAGACG
>CAUZQN010000519.1:0-3246 GCA_963581605.1 uncultured Binatia bacterium (SeqCode) | reverse complement strand
TTCTGCGGGCCGCTCAGGGCCATGGGATTCGGCGCACGGTGCACTAGTGATCCACTGCACGGATTTTACGGGCTTGTCATTCTGAGGCTGGAGGCCGAAGAATCTCTCTGCCACCGCCGCTTCTGAGAGATTCTTCACCTGCGCTCCGCTGCGGTTCAGAATGACACCCTGCATCTTCACTGCGGTCAAATACGAGTCGTATATTTCAGAAGGAGGCGCATGCTATGGCAGAGTTCACAGTGTATCACAACCCTGGTTGAGGCAAGTCGCGTGGAGCGCTCGATATTTTACAAGAGCGCGGCGTCGAGTTCGACGTTATTGAATACTTAAAGAGCCCCCTGAGTCGAGACGACTTTGAACGCTTTCTCGATCTTTTGCCGGATTCCCCGGCGGAACTTGTGCGTAAGGACAAAAATTTCAAGGCGCTGGGTCTGGATGAAAACGCCTATGTCACCCGGGAGGCCGTGGTCGAAGTGCTGCTGCAACATCCTGAACTCATGCAGCGTCCGGTTATTATCAAAGGCCAAAAGGCCGTCATTGCCCGGCCATCAGAAAAAGTGCTTGAGTTGTTGGATTAATCGTCTGTGTGGGGGCAAGCTTATTATCGTGCTTCCCCCACCAAGGTGTGAGCTGTGGCGGACGTCACATGCACGGGCACGATGTCACCCGGCTGGGCGCCATTGCCCGGAAAGACAACGGTTTTGAACTGTGGGTCTTTGCCGGCCAGCCAATCTTTTTGCTTTTTCGCCGGCCCTTCAACCAGCACCTCGACCGACTGACCGATCCGCTGCTGATTCAGCTCTCCCCCAATCTGTTCTTGCAGATGAATGATCTCTTGGAGGCGCCGGCCCTTTTCTTCTTCAGAGAGAGTTTCGCCCCATTTATATGACTTGGTGCCTTCGCGCGCTGAGTATTTAAACATAAAGGCAAAATCGTAGCGTGTCCTGGCCATAAAATCATAGGTCGCGCGAAAATCGGCTTCCTGTTCGCCTGGGAAGCCGACAATAATGTCAGTTGACAATGCCAGGTTGGGCATCGCCTCACGCAACCGATCAACAAGCGCGGCATATGCCTCGACCGTATAACCACGTTCCATACGCGCTAAAACGCGATTCGAAGCCGCCTGCAGCGGCAGATGCAGATACGGAGCAACCTTGGAGCACGTCGCCATAGCGTCAATCGCACTATCGTCCATGTCGGATGGATGCGGGGAGGTGAAACGAATCCGCTCTATCCCCTCTATCTGTGCGGTTTGGTGCAGCAGGCGACCAAAATTCACGTCACCGTCCCGGTAGGCATTCACCGTTTGGCCCAAATAGACAACTTCTTTATAGCCTTGGTCAGCAAGCTCTCGTACTTGGTCGAGTAACGCTCCAGCCGGGACGCTGCGTTCCCGCCCACGGACATACGGCACGATACAAAACGTACAGAACTTGTCGCAGCCGCGCATGATGGTCACCCAGGCCCGAATGCCTGCACTGCGTGCGGGGCTGACATCGGCATAGGTCTCATCCCGATCAAGACGGACTGATACAAGCGGCTCGTCCGTTTCTTTTTGCGCTAGCAGTGCCGGGAGATTGCGATACGCATCAGGACCCAGCACAAGGTCAAGAAACGGCGCTTTATCAAGCAGCGTCACCCGATGGTGCTGCGCCATGCAGCCCGTCAGCCCCAGCACGACCCCAGGCTTGCGGGCCTTGTATTTGGCGAGCTCACCAAGCCGACCAATAATCCGCGCTTCCGCGCGCTCACGAATCGCGCAGGTGTTGAGTAGGATGACGTCGGCTTGATCTGGTGCGCGCGTTGGCTCGTAGCCCTCGGGCTTGAGCAGCCCCAGAATGAGCTCGGTGTCAGAAATATTCATCTGACACCCGTAGGTCTCGATATAGATCTTGCGTGATTCCCGTAGTTTCATAGTTTCAGTCTGTTTCTGGTCTGTTTAATGAAGGATTTTTGTACCCGTTCCCGAGCCGCAAAGCAACGCCTGAATTGCGGGCCCCAGTACAGAATGGTAGGGTCGAGGCCACAGCCGACTGTGTACGGTCTGGTGTACATTGTATAGGAATAGCAGAGAAAGTCAGCCTGCGGAGAAAAGATTGAATCGGACGCTGCCCCCTCAGTTGCGTATGCTCATATAGGAAAACCTTATGCTGGAACGTATTATCTCGCTGCTGCCGAGCAGTACGGAAATTGTGTGCGCCCTGGGGCTCCGGGAGCGTCTCGTTGGGGTCTCGCATGAGTGTGACTATCCGTCTGATGTCGTGGGTCTGCCCATCCTCATCGAACCCAAGCTTAATCCACGCGGGACAAGCAACGACATCGATACGCGCGTACGCCAGATCGTACAGGAAGGTCTCAGCGTCTACCGCATGAAAACAGATCTGCTCCAAGAATTACAGCCGGACGTCATCGTCACCCAAGATCAGTGTGAAGTCTGTGCCGTCTCCCTACCCGATGTCGAAAACGCCGTGCGCTGTTTTCTGACCCCGGACGTTACCGTTGTGTCGCTAAGACCGGAGCACCTGCGTGATATCTGGACTGATATCCGCAATGTCGCGGTAGCAACCGGTCAGGAGGCAACCGCCCAGGCGCTCATCTAGAGCTTAAAAGAACGCCTGTGGACAGTCGAACAAAAAACGCGTCATCTTTCTCGACCGCGTGTGGCCTGCCTGGAATGGCTCGATCCGCTCATGGCTGCCGGGAATTGGATACCCGAACTGGTGAATATTGCGGGTGGGGAGTATGGTCTGGTCGATGCGGGCGCGCACACGCCGACGATCACCTGGGAGGCACTCGTCGCATACCAGCCCGAGGTGATTGTGATCACGCCGTGTGGATTTAAAATCCCGCAGTCCCAAACCGATCTCCCCATACTGACGGCCCATCCGCAGTGGCAGTCTCTGCCCGCTGTTCAAAACAACCATGTCTATGTTGCGGATGGGAATGCGTATTACAATCGGCCAGGTCCACGGATTGTGGAAAGTACCGAAATCTTGGCCGAAATGCTCCACCCGGAAGAATGCGCCGGAATGGCTGTATCGGGGTCGTATATACAGATTCGTCCGTAACGGCGGAGCAGCGGGCAGCGATACGCCGCGACGTCCGCCTACCCCCACTCGGCCGGATCAACGACCTGAAGCTTCCCCTCGCGAAACTCTTGTCCACGTTCTTTCACTATTTGAGGATAGCCGTGGTAGAACTGCCCGCTCAGGCGCAGAAAGGATTCCACCTCAGTTTCTTCAAGGT
>CAUZQN010000518.1:0-3252 GCA_963581605.1 uncultured Binatia bacterium (SeqCode) | reverse complement strand
GAGCCACCGTCTCAGATCGCAGAGTTTAGTAGCCGGGTGATTGCCGCCCAGTTCGGACAGTCTTACTGAGGTTTTTCGCTGGAGCCTTCTTCAGGTTCCTGCTCGGGGGTGACATCAATCTCATCTGGCGTTTTCACCGCTTTCCGAAAGCTGCGTATGCCCTTCCCCAGGCCCTCACCTATTTCTGGCAATTTTCCTGCCCCAAAAATAATCAGGACAATAACCAATATAATGAGGAGCTCGCCAACGCCAAGACCAAACATCGTATGGTCTACTATAAGCTGGTGCACACGGCCAAGCAAGACTGCGTCGTCAGTCGTTATATCGGCGTTTCCTTGCGGCCTCTCCACCTGACAGCTAGAATACCCCGATGTCGGTTATGGCTTCAACACTGCCGCGCCCTGCACAACGCGATCCACAGGATCCACTTGCCCGCTTCCTCATCCTGTCTCTTATCCTGCACCTTGTACTTTTACTCTTTTGGCCACAGTTCAAGCGCGCGGCAGGCCCCCTCCAAGAGCAACTCACCGAGATTGAGCTTCTCCCCCCGGAAGCCGCAGCTCCCCCACAACTAGCCCAAGTCCAGCCGCAGGCCCAAGTCCAGCCGCAAGTCAAAGAGGAGCCGCCGCCGGAAGAGCAGCCCAAAGAAGAAGACAAGCCAATTCCAGCAGTTCCAGAGCAACAGATCGTTAGTATACCGGATGAGGTCAATGACCAAGTTCCGGACAAGACGCGTTTGCTGAGCGACCGCAACACCGCCGTCAAAGAGCAAACAGTCGCCATTGGTACTCCGCTAACCAAACCGCCTGAAGAGCAGAAGCAACAGACCCCAGAAAAAGCTGATCCCAATAAAACCCAGCAAGAAAAGCCGACCCAGCTCGCACTCAATACCCCTATACGGGACCCCAGCCGTAAGCCGCCGGTCGAAAACCCGTTTGAGCAAGCAGTCAAAGAGACCCGCCAAAAGCGTTCGCCAGCCAAGGGAGACCTTCAGGCTCCAAAGGCAAAACCGCAGCTTTTTGCACGCCCGAATGATTTATTAGCCAGAGGTTGGCTCTCTCAAGATGGCGATGCCGAAGATGACGAGGCGAAACGCACCCCGCCGTCCGGCAATGAACTGCTCGCCATGGCTCCGCCACCAGCCCGCGAAAATTTCCTCACTATGCCCGGACCACGCGGCACCCTGGATCATCTGCCTGACGTCCGCAAAGGCAATCTGACCTTTCTGAATACAAAGGCGAGCCGTTTTGCTCCATTCGTTCGCCGTGTCGCCCAGCGTGTTTTTCAAAACCTGCTGATTTACCAGCGTCGCAATCTGCAAGTCGACGATGTTGTTGCGGCAAGCAATCCGGTTCAAATCCAAGCTAAATTGGACGGCCAGGGCGTGCTACGAGGACTCACCTTTCATACTCGGTCCGGAAGTTACGCGGTAGATGAAAGCCTGCTCGACGCATGCCAACAAGGCGCCTGGGATGAGAACCCGCCCGCAGGGGCCAAATCTGACGATGGCTTCTATCATTTTATTTTTCGCTCTAAGATCAATGCCCGCTTCGATGCGACCGGGCTGCGCGGCGTGCTCACATATTTGTCTGTTGGGCTTGTTTAACCCCCAAGAAACCCTCGACCCACACGGAGCGCTGGAAGTACATTCCAGAGGCCATGAGGCATTCTCACCCTTGCAAAGAATAGAGGTGGCTGCTAGCCTGACCAGAGTCATTTGGGGGAGATTTCCCCGCTCGTTTTACCCGCCAGACAACCTTCGTGTGGGGCCGTAGCTCAGTTGGGAGAGCGCTAGAATCGCACTCTAGAGGTCGTGAGTTCAATTCTCATCGGCTCCACTGCAAAATCAAGTACTTATAGGCTTATAGTAACGGTGTTTCCAGCGCTTGCTGCCGATTTTGCTGCCACTTGGATGCTACGTTTACTTCCACCTGCGCTCTGCGACCGTTCTCTGATTGCCCGTAGCTCAGCGCTAGCACACCGACCGCTTTGAGTTTATACGACGGAGCAACGTGCGCGTAACGCTTCGTCATCCGTAAATCTCGATGACCGAGAATCTCGCCGATGGTCAGCAGGTCTATGCCCGCCATCCGGAGATGAGACGCCATTGTGTGGCGCAAGTCATTAAAATGCAGGTCTGTAAAGCCGGCTTTAACGAGGATGCGGTCCCACGTCTTATGAGAGTCTGCCCGGTAGGGTTTTTTCGTTTTCGGGTTCATAAAAACGAAGGAGGAGTTGAGGCCCAACTGTACTTGTTCTCCCTGGATCGTCCGGTATGTATCGAGTGCGACAGGATCGAGTGGAACCAACCGCCCTTCCCCATTCTTGCTGTCCGGTAAGCGCGCGAAACAGCCGGAGAAATCGATCTGCTCCCATCGTAACGTGAAGATTTCACTCTTCCGCATCCCCGTGTACAGCGCGATCAGGGCGGCGTTACGCCAGAGCGGAGTACAATGCTCAAGCAGGCGGTCGATCTCATCGGCATTCAAGTACCGGACTCGCTCGTTGTTAATCTTGACGGGTGGATGCACTCCAAGAATAGGATTGACAGGAAGGAGCGCCCACCTGACCGCCATAGTGAACGAGTGCTTGAGGAGCGCAAGGTGATGGCCAACCGTAGCCGGCGCATAGCCACTGGCCAGCTTCCCTTCGAGGTAGGTTGTTACTTTAGCGACGGTGACGTCCTTGAGCAGTATCCCGCCAAAGGCTTCCCGCAGATGTTTTGCCCAATAGGTATCGGTCTCATACGTACTGGCCCTCTTTGCCACTTTGGCGTACTCCAGATACCGATCTAGCAGTGTTCCGTATGTCCACTTACGGCCCTTTGGAGTAGAGAAATACCGATCCTCTGCGATTTCTACTTTACGCTTCGCCAGGACAAGTTCCGCCTGCCTTTTGCTGCTGCCGATGGCTTCCCATTTACGCTTTCCTTCGGGTGTCGTGTAGCGGATGGTCCATGTTTTGCCGCGCTTGATTAACCCATTCATCGCTGAGCCTTTCTTTTCATCAGATTGTCGGTTCACCTGGTGATTACTTGGGGCGTGATTTCTGCGTCGATCGTGGCTGATTCCGTCGTATTTTTACTTTCTGGAGACCCGGCTTCGCTCTCGTCTTCCTCGCGTAATGGTCTCGCGACGCTTTCGCAGTACTTTTCTTCCCTTTGCTGGTCTCTCGATACCTCCGCATAGCTACGCGCTGGGCGCAGCGCGACGTACAATACTGTTGTTTCCGAACGCGAACAAAAAGTGTCTG
>CAUZQN010000517.1:0-3258 GCA_963581605.1 uncultured Binatia bacterium (SeqCode) | reverse complement strand
GGTCGACTTCCGGAAACCAAAATTGAGCACCTTCCACAGCGATCCGGAAATCACAGCCTAAGACGAGCGCCCAGCCCCCACCGACGGCATAGCCGTTGACCGCGGCAATGGTGATTGGCTCAAGGTGTACGAGTATTTGCAAGATGCGTCCAACCAGCCGCCCACGGCGTTGTCGGTAGGTCGCGAAGATCCGCTCGCGTTCTTGAGGATCTGTAATCCCCTTCGTCTCCGACAGATCAGCCCCAGCAGAAAAGGTATTCCCCGTACCGGTCAAGATCAGGACCCGGACCTCAGCATCATCGCGAATTTGATGCAGCAGGCCCTCTAATTCGAGTAAGATCTCTTCGTTCATCGGGTTGCGTTTTTCTGGGCGATTGAAGGTCAGCGTGGTAATGTGTCCGTCTTTTTCCAGTATAAAATGATCTGGCATAATTTACCTCCCCTATCTGGACAAAACCTAGGCAAAACCTGGACAAAATAAAGCCGGGGAAACAAGGGCCTCATCTAACCGGATGGTCTTCAGTCTGGCAAGAGAGTAGGGGCAAAGCATTCCGACGTGGAATGGGCTATGTTTTCTCGTCTGCTGAGAATACTGCGTCCCTGCTCAGTGGGAACAAAAGGGGGCTGTATGGATCTCGGACTCACAAACAAAGTGGCCATGATTAGTGGCGCAAGCCGCGGCATTGGTCGAGCGATTGCACTCGGACTTGCTGCTGAAGGATGTCGGCTGAGTCTGTGTGCACGGGGGAAAGAGCAGCTCGACAAAACCGCTCAAGAGGTGAGTGAGCGAGGAAACGATGTCCTCGCCACGGCTCTTGACGTCACGCAAGAAGCCGAGGCGCGAGGCTGGGTTGAGGAGACGCAGCGACGATTCGGTGGGGTCGATATTCTCATCAACAACGTTGGTGGCTCGCGTCCGGGGGGAAATCTGGACGCTACTCGGAGCGATTGGCAGGCCGGCTTTGCATTGAATTTCTTTTCTGCTCTCGACCTGTGTCGTCTTGTCGTGCCGGCTATGCAGGAAAGACAGACTGGCTGTGTGATCAATATTACTTCGATTTACGGCCGCGAGTGGGGCGGACCTATGACTTATAATGCGGCCAAGGCCGCTATGATTAGTTTGTCAAAAGAAATGGCCCGCGAGCTGGCGCCACAAGGCATACGTGTGAACAGTGTGGCGCCTGGATCAATTCTGTTTCCCGGCGGGTCATGGGAACGGCGGCAAAAAGATAATCCCGAAGCGATTGCCGCGTTTGTCAAAGCCGAGCTTCCAGCCGGACGTTTTGGCAAGCCTGAAGAAGTCGCGGATGTGGTCGTCTTTCTGGCTTCGAAGCGGGCAAACTGGGTCTCTGGGGCATGCCTTACCGTTGATGGTTGTCAGTCCAGATCATTGATTTAAATAGATTTAAATGGAGAAGTCGGAGGAATTCATGCAAGAGCAGTACGAAACCTTAGAACTCCGCCGTGACGCTGGCCTGCTGTGGCTGGTCCTGAACCGGCCCCAGTCGTTGAATGCTATGAACGGCCCGTTGGTTGAAGAGCTGCACGAGGTGCTGGATGAACTACACGCTGATCACAGCATCCGGGTTGTCATCTTGCGCGGGGCGGGGCGCGCGTTCTGCGCCGGACTTGATCTCAAGCAATCGAGCGCCGGGACTGGAAAGTCTTCCGTGGCCCAAGGTCTACGCGACCAGCGTCGTATCGCTGAGCTGGCGATTAAAATTCACCGCGCGCCGCAACCCTTTATTGCCGCCGTTCACGGCCCGGCAGCGGGTGGGGGCTTTGCGCTCGCTCTGGCAAGCGATATTCGCATCGTTGGTGAGTCTGCACGCATGAACGCAGCTTTTATCCGCATTGGTCTCTCAGCTTGTGATGTTGGGGTGAGTTATTTCCTGCCGCGCATCGTCGGCTCTTCTGTCGCGTCTGAATTCTTACTCACCGGAGATTTTATGGATGCCCAGCGTGCGCTGGCAACCGGCCTCGCCTCCCGCGTCGTCCCTGACACGGAATTAGATCAAGCGGCAGAAGCGATGGCGCGCAATATCCTGCGCAATTCTCCGCTGGGGGTCCGGCTGACCAAGGAGTGTTTGCGCTACTCGGTTGATGCCCCGACGCTTGAGGCTGCCATCGCTATGGAGGATCGGAATCAGATTTTAACGACTCGAACGAACGATGTGAAAGAAGGCATTGCCGCCTTTCTGGAAAAACGTGAGCCGCACTATGAGGACGCGTAGGGCAGACGGGCCGCCAGGAAGAGCCGCCCTACTCATACTCGAATCGATCTATATGATCCCGACGATCTTGCCGTCGTTGGTGCTGGCCCCGATAGTGGCTGCGTAACTCTTGGGCAAGCGTGCGCGCCTCTTGGGTGGATCGCTTGATCTCGTGCAGTTTTGTGAGGTTGTCCGCTTTAGCCTGTTCGCGAGCGGCCTTGAGATTTTGGCGGATGCGTTCCATACGCTCTTTCAATTTGCGCAGCTCTGCCCGCTCGGCCTGATGCTGAAGAAGGAACTCTTCGCGTTTATTTCTCAGCTCTCGCTCCAGATCTTCGATTCTGGTTAAGGTGCTGTCCAAGCGTTGGGCTTGTTCTCTGATAGCAGCCGAGCTGTTTGGATCGTGTATCAACCGCCGCGCCATTTCCCGTGCCTGCTGCAGGTGGCGTTGTCGTTGTCGAGTACGTTTCTTATCTGACCACCAATTGGGGCGATCGCGTTGTGGCCGTGGCCGGTCGCCGCGTATGTCATCGTGTGGAAACGGGCTGGGGTGCAGCCACGGCGCAGCATACGTTTGGTGTGGCTGCTCCAACCATTCTGGCCGGTCAAGCTGATTTGGCTGATTTTGGGGTGGAAGAAAATTTTGGCCTCTGGCTGAGGAGAATGGGCCGGCGGTCAGGACACCCAAGATCCCAATGCTGAAGACAATCGAATAGTGCAGATAGCGCGGATAGTGCAGAAAACCCGCAAAATAGAGGATCACGTGCTTCTTTATCTCCATAGTCCCTCTTGACTATTTTCTTCAAAAATCCAGGCATCCTCTTCCAGCCAGTCGGGGAAAGCCTCTTCCGGAACCTCTTCACTCAGCATCCGTGCCCCATCGTCTGGGTCAAGCACGTCTAGTAATGCGTCCATGCTCACAACTACTTCTTCGGCAGATACCTCAGGCGGGGACTGGAGTGTAGCGAAATAGAACACAAATGAGACGGCGCAGGTTGCCAGCGTCCCCATAGACCATCTGGTCCACTTGGCCGAATTGGTTCCC
>CAUZQN010000516.1:0-3261 GCA_963581605.1 uncultured Binatia bacterium (SeqCode) | reverse complement strand
TGGCGATAACCTGGCCAGCCAGGACCGAACTGAGCCAGGTCTGTTGATGAGTCTGCATAGACTGTCTCCCGAAGGGCCGAAAGAAGACCCCATACACGCGTGCTATAACACCTGCGGGGATCAAAAAACATTGTATAAAGAGGCGAGGTCAGAAGAGAGATTGAGAGCAGTCGCAGTGGGGAGTGTGGGAACTCTTAGTGAGGGATCGATTTTCATGCACAGGCATACATAGGAAGGAGGGTGGGCGATGATACGGCAATTCCCTGAGGAACGAGCTGAGAAACGTAAAGCCTTGTTGCAAGCCGTTGACGGCATCCGGGACATCTTGGCTGCCGATGCCGAAGATTCGGAGAGACTGCGAACGCTGCCCGAAGCCTCTGTGACCGCGCTCACTAACGCCGGCCTGTTTGCCATGAAATGTCCGAGAGAATTGGGCGGGGCCGAGGCTGATC
Organism: uncultured Binatia bacterium (SeqCode); assembly: GCA_963581605.1. Lineage (GTDB taxonomy): Bacteria > Desulfobacterota > Binatia > Bin18 > Bin18 > Bin18. The sequence continues at coordinate 2,809 of CAUZQN010000516.1, read as the reverse complement.
CCGTGACCCAGTTGGAGGTCATTGAAGCCGTCACCTATATTGACCCTACGGCGGGCTGGTGCTGCTTAATCGGGAACGGCACATTGTCTGTCGTCGCGGCCTTTTTGCCGGATGACGCCATTGCGCAGATGTTTAGCGGTGACCGGCCGCCTCGTATGGCTGGCGCGCTCATGCCGGGAAAGGCCAGCCGCGTCTCGGGTGGTTACCGGGTCACGGGCCGTTGGTCGTGGGGCAGCGGTATTCGGCATGCCGAATGGGTCGGGGCGCTGACCCTTGTGCAGTCTAATGGCGCCGCTGGACCGCAAACGCGTATGGTCGTCTTCCCCGTTGCGCAAGCCGAGATTTACGATAACTGGCGCGTTGCCGGGCTCAAGGGCACTGGCAGCTGTGACTTCTCGGTCTCCGACCTATTTGTGCCCGAGGCCTTTACCTTTGAGACAACGAATTGGGAGCCCAAGCGTGGCGGGCCGCTGTATAAGCTGGGTATGCCGGGGCTGGTGATCAACGAACATGCGGGCTTCGCGCTGGGTGTGGGGCAACGAGCGCTGGACGAGATTATCGAGCTTGCGAAGTCAAAACGACGTGGGTATGGGAAGCAAGTCTCACTTGCCGACAGAAGCGTGTTTCAACGCACGGTGGCGGAAGGCGATTTGCGCCTGCGCGCCGCGCGCGGCCTGGTGACGGAGGTGTTTGAGCGTGCGTGGCAAACCGTGTGTGAGGGCAACGTGCCTGAGCCGCGGCTGCAGGCGGAAATGCGGAGCGCCGCCACGTTTGCGACTGATGTTGCCCTTGACGTGACCTCAACGGCTTTTCGCTACGGAGGGGGATCGTCCGTGTGGCTCAATAGTATTCTCCAGCGCTGTCTGCGAGATATGTATGTGGCCGCATCGCATTTAATGGTAAACGACTCGTCGTATGAAGATTACGGACAGTTCTTACTCGGCCTGCCTGACGCTGACCCGATGGGGTAGAAAGGGAGTATCACGTGATGACCAGACGTTTACTCATAGCCAAGAATGTCGCCATGCCCATGCGCGATGGCGTGGTGCTGCGTGGCAACGTATATCGGCCAGAGACTGCAGAGCCGGTACCAGCCATCTTGATCCGGACCCCGTATGGGAAAGAGGGGACGCTCCTCCAGGCGTTTAGTATCGAGGCTGTGCGTGCGGCTGAAGCCGGATATGCCGTCATCCAGCAGGACACCCGAGGACGCTTTGCCTCCGAGGGAGAGTTCTATCCCTTCCGGAACGAAGTAGAGGATGGCTACGATAGCGTCGAGTGGGTGGCCGCCCAATCCTGGTGTACGGGCGCGGTTGGCATGTCCGGGCTCTCGTATATGGGTGCCGTGCAGTGGTGGGCGGCGATTGGCCAACCACCCCATCTCAAGGCGATCATCCCGATTACGATTGGTTCCCAATCGGGCATGGACCAGCTGGCATACAAGGGTGGGGCGTTCAAGGCCGGCTATCTGATTTGGTGGGCGGCGTTGTTTGTTGTGCCCGAAACCCTGCGCCGGATGATTGCCGCCGGCGAAGCTAACCGCTCGGATATGGACCGGATGCTGGCGGCCACAGATGATGTGGAGGCGCAGGTGCGCCACTTACCCATGGTCGACTTACCTCTCTTCCGAGACAAGGACGTCGCGCCCTACTACTTTGATTGGATGCGCCGCGAGGTGCCTGGCCCGACAGCCGTTGCGGTTCGAGATGAGTACACGCAGGTTCAGGTCCCTGCGTGGAGTGTCAGTGGCTGGTACGACTATTTTCTGGACGGCACGTTGGAGAACTTTACGCGTATGCAGCAAGAAGGGGGCGGCGCGGACGCCCGGGCAGGGCAGCGGCTGCTTATCGGTCCATGGGACCATGTGCTCGGGTCGGCGGGCGCCGGGTTTGATTTTGGGTCTCAGGCCTCGAAGGCGGGCATCGATTTTGATGGGCTACAACTGCGCTATTTTGATCACCATCTGAAGGGGGAACAGAACGGCGTCGACACCGACGCGCCGATTCGACTCTTTGTCATGGGCGCGAACGTCTGGCGCGATGAGTATGAATGGCCGTTGGCCCGGACGCAGTATCAGGAGTGGTTTTTGCATAGCCCGGGGGGTGCGGTGGGAGAGGGCGGACAGATCTCGCCCGAAGTGCCAACCCAGCCCGAACCCGCTGATGCGTATGTGTATGACCCCTGGCATCCGGCCCCGACGATAGGCGGGGCAGTCGGGTTGCCCGGCCTGATGATCGGGGCCAACGTGGGCTATCAAGATCAACGTCCGCTTGAAGCGCGGTCAGATGTGCTGGTGTATACCTCGGCCGCGTTTAGCCAACCGATGGAAGTGACCGGGCCGGTGACGCTGACGCTATATGCGTCGAGCAGTGCACCGGACACAGACTTTATGGTGCGGCTATGTGATGTGTATCAGGATGGGGCGTCGCGTATTCTCGCTGCTGGGACGCTGCGCGCACGCTATCGGGACGGCTATGCTAGCCCCAGCCTGATTGAGCCGGGGCAGGTGTATGCGTATACGATCGACCTCGTGGCGACGAGCAATGTCTTTCAGCCCGGGCATCGGCTACGGGTGGATATCACGAGCAGTTCCTTTCCATTCATTCAGCCGAATGCCAATAGTGGTAAGCCGATTGGAGAGGATACGGAAGCCGATCTGAGACCGGCCTTCCAGCAGATTTTTCACGATCCCGAACGGCCCTCGCATATCCTCCTGTCCGTCATTCCTCGATAATCGTACGCGCTGGTGTCGGTGGAAGGCTGAAAAAGAGGGCTCCGGCCAAAATATGTGGGAGCCACAGTCGCAGAA
>CAUZQN010000515.1:0-3264 GCA_963581605.1 uncultured Binatia bacterium (SeqCode) | reverse complement strand
AACGATTATGGCCACTCGCCGGTTCTTCTTGGAGTGTTTTGGAACGGTCAATCGAGATATATGTCGCAGTTTCGATACTCATGGTCTTTGATTCCCTCTCCATTTCAAGTCCATTAGTCGGGCATTTGTTTTTTTGCCCAGCCTTCTTTGTAGGGACTCAGCAGCTTAAGCGTCAGTGCAACCCGGGCGAATTTCCACACACCATCCTGCTGTTTGGTCAGTTCGCTCTCATAGGTACCGCCGATCCAAAAGGCGTCATCTTCTCCGGTTTCCGCGTTCGGCATCGTGGCCGTCTCCCACAAATACCAAAAGGCTTTGGCCGTTTTGCCGTGAGGATCAACTTCTACCGCGGGCGAGACCATATAATGCAGCGTCCAACCGATAAACGAGCCGGACTCAGAGAGAAACTGACGAATCGCTTCTTTTCCAGTGTAAACACCAAAGCGTTCCCCACCATCCCACACCCCATCATCCGCGAACAACGGGATCATGATGTCGGTATCATTGCCCCGGTCTGCGCCTTGGGCGTAGCGCACGACAAGGAGTTTGATGGCCTCGATATCTTCTAGGCGCTGCACTCGCGCCGCAAGTTGTTGGACGTCAACGTCAGCCATGACACTCTCCGTCTTTACGCCAGCCGGTCGGCATGGACGGCAATAAAGCGCCTCTCTTCAAAACTATTCAGGACTCTCGGCTCACCCTTATAACATTCAACAAAGGGTGCGATCTCGGCAAAAGACAACGTCAGATAGAAGAGACGTTTGGCATCTGCGGGCACCTTGTCCAGAGAGTATTGGTTGAGATACTCCAGCATCGGGTCTACCCGAGGCAGCAGGATCCGGTACACCAGCTTGAGTTCTTCGGCTGTGCTAGCCGCACGTTTTTGCTCGCGTTCGCGCTGCGTGGCGAGTGACCAATCCGCGACAAAAACCTCAATGTCAGTAAAAGGCTGCGGTAAACGCGTTGTACCCATAGAATCTTCCCTAGGCGTTTCCGTTTTCTGTGTAGAAGCCGACGTAGTCTTCGAGCACTTTATAGCTGTGGCGAATCAAGATCTCTTGGTCTTGGAGGTGGAAGTGTGTTTTGACACCCGATGAGAGCGCTTCCTGGGTGGCTTCCATCGTAGCCGTATCTTCCAGCCAGGCATTGCGCAGCACCGTGTTATTGAACTCCTGGGCGAAACGCTCGCCCGGGGTTTTGGCCGGCCGCCAATAGGCCCGTCCTTCCCAAAGGGTCCGGTCTACAGCCAACGGCCAGAACTGATGTGTGAACCACATGCCGGGCAGAATATGCAGCAGCAGATTGGGAAAGATCACATCCAGATCAAAACCAAATTCAGCGCTGCGGGTAGGATTCACCTCAGCGGGAAGCTGATCTTGGGAGCCGGAACGCTTTGTGACGGATTCACCAAATCGATAGGCAATAGCTGCCGCCGGACTCGGTTTGTGATTCGGATTGCCATACACTATGCACGAGCGATGCGGCCCGTAGAAGCGGACTTCGGGCAGATGACACATGGGGTTATTTTTACCCGTGAACGTGTCCGGATAGGATTGGCCGTGGATCACGTTCACGTGGTAGCCTTCAGAGAATGCGTCTAAGGCGACTTTCCAGTTGCACTTGAGCTCAGTCTTATACGCATAGCGCGCGGTTAGCTCTCCGTACGGAAAGCCACTCATGCGCTTCCCCCATGCACCCAGATAGTCATCCAGCGATTGAGACGGCTGAGGATCAACATTGGCAAACAGGAAGCCTTGCCATAGCTCGGTTGCGACGGGAACGAGTCCGTTATCAGCTTTATCAAAATTGTGGAAAAATTCTTCGTCGGGCACGCCGACTAATTGTCCGGCGGTATCATACACCCAGCCGTGGAATTTGCACGAAAAGTTCTGGCAGCTTCCAGCCTCGTCCCAGGCGAGCTTATTGCCGCGGTGTGAACAAATATTATGGAAGCCACGGATTGTCCCGTCCTGACCGCGCACAAAAATAACGGAGGTGCGGCAGGCTTTGAGATCACGGACCATATAGTCGCCCGGATTGGGAATTTCTTCCTGACGACCGACATACAGCCAGACTTTGCGGAAGACGCGTTCGCGTTCCAGCTCAAAATATTCGGCAGAAATACACGGTTCTGTTGGCACCGGATCGGTTCCCAGCTCAGGGTATTCTTCCGACCAACGCTTATTGACATCAAAGATAGCTGTTGCCATATTTCCTCCAGTCCGGTTTCAGCAATCTACACAGCAGCCGAATGCGAGCCGCTTTCCTTCCGTACTTCAGCCAGAATCATGGGCATTACTTTTTTGGCAAACAGGTCCTGCGTTTTGAGCGCCTTGTCTTGAGCAATGCCGCCGTAGTGACTAATCACAATCATTTCGTCGAACCGAAATTCTTTCCACAGATCGAGCAACTGTTTCCCAACAGTTTGGGGCGAACCCACAAAAACAATGCCTGCGTCTATCAGTTCCGGATAAGACAAATTACGCAGACTGGGAAAAGTGTCTGCCGCATAAAAGCCATAGCCGGCATCAATCAGGCGTTGTTTTTCTGCTGGTGTGTTGCGGGCCAGGGAGTCCATAGGCGACACATTGAAGTCAACAAAATTCCGTACCGGCTGTTCTGCCTCACGTAAAGCCGTCTGCTCATCTTCGTCAATATAGATGGCCTTCACCCAGCCGAGATACGGCGGCTTGCCGGCTTCTCTGCACGCCTGGTGGTAGAGCTTGGCCGGTTCACGAAAAACGGACGTTGGCGCCGGCCCACCTATGCACACGCCCCACTCTCTTTGAGCAGCCATTTTGAACCATTTGGCACTTGTCCCAACCTGGAAGATCTTGGGATGGGGTTTCTGGTAAGGCTTAGGAACAACAGACAGGTCTTTGACCTGGTAGTATTTCCCGTCATACGAAAAACGTTCTTCAGTCCAGGCTTTAATCAAGATATCAAGCGCCTCTACATAGCGTTCTTGATTCTCTTCCATAACAATATTGGCAGGCTCGTTGAGCCAGGCATGACCACGCCCCACACCGCACTCAATGCGACCTTTGGTCAAAATATCGACCTCGGCAATCTCACCCGCGAGAATCATCGGATTATGCAACGACAGGGTATGACACAGGGTGCGGAAGCGAATCTGCGTGGTCCGCTCTGCCAGGGTGCAGAACAAGGCTAACGGATTCGGGTTAATGGCGAACTGCTCAAAGAATGGGTGTTCGAGCGTAGTGAATACGGAGAAGCCATTTTGATCGGCATGCTGGCCAAGCT
>CAUZQN010000514.1:0-3281 GCA_963581605.1 uncultured Binatia bacterium (SeqCode) | reverse complement strand
CAGACCTATCGCAAAGGCGATAGCTATTATATTCCGGCCGGGACAGTCCATGCGGCCCGGTTTCGTGAGCGTACCTATGTCATTGATGTGTTTGCCGATAAGAAGCGTTATAAAGCGAAAAAGACCGACGGCTAGTTATCACGGTAGGCACCGTCTTCCGCCCACCCGCTGCAGTACATGGAGCACATGGAGCACTCGGCAAACCCTCACTGTCTCATTCTTGCCTCGGCCTCACCTCGGCGGCGTGACCTCTTGCAGAGAACCGGGTGTGCCTTTCGCGTGATTCCCAGTCTAACAGATGAAACCCACCGTCCTGGAGAAACGCCCGCAGCCTATGTCCAGAGGGTGGCGGCAGATAAAGCTCAGACCATCTCTCAAGAGCAGCCAGGATTCTGGGTCTTAGCCGCAGATACGATCGTGACACTCAATGGCCACATCTTGGGCAAGCCGGGCAGCACTGAAATTGCCCGGGAGATGCTGGCAACCCTCTCAGGTCAGACCCACCAAGTCATGACAGCCTTTGTTCTATTAAACGAGACAGGACAGTCGGCTGCGGCTGAGGTCGTCACAAGTGAGGTCACGTTTAAGAGCAACTCAGACGCGGAGATTGATGCCTATCTCGCCACAGGAGAGTCTTTTGACAAAGCAGGCGCCTATGCAGTCCAGGGCAAAGGGCGCGTCCTTGTGGGCCGTGTTACGGGTTCGCTCACAAATGTCATAGGTTTGCCCATGGACGAGGTAGGAGCGGCGCTTCGTACCGCAGGACTCCTTGCATAAAGAGACAGGCATGTAGGCTTGCGGAAATGATTGATGTAGCTGGAAATTACGCCCGGGTCTCCGAGCAGGTCGCGCGGGCGGCCGAACGAAGCGGGCGGCGTCGAGAAGATATTACCCTGGTGTGTGCAGCCAAGACAAAAGGTCCCGAACTCGTGCGGGCGGCCCTACAGGCAGGGGCCACAGATATTGGAGAGAACTATGTCCAAGAGGCGCAGAACAAAATCGCGGCTATTCCCGAGCCGGCGACATGGCACCTCATCGGACATTTGCAGCGGAACAAAGCAAAAATCGCAGTCCGGCTGTTCAAGATGATTCATTCCCTGGATAGCCCGGCTTTGGCCAAAGAGCTGCACCGTCAGGCCGAGAAGCTCGGGACACCTGTGCGTGCATTGGTTGAAGTCAATCTCGCTGGAGAAGCCACAAAGGGTGGGATTGCCCCTGACGGCCCGAACGGCATTGAGGCATTGTTAGAAGCGGTCAGCCAACTCTCGCATCTGCGTGTGGAAGGCTTTATGGCTATCCCCCCTGCGGTATCAGATCCCAACCAGGCCCGTCCGTATTTCCGCACCCTGGCGCAGCTTCGCGAACGCTATGCTAAGATAGACGCAGACAGTATTGCTCTCCATGAACTTTCCATGGGCATGACCGACGATTTTACCGTTGCTATTGAAGAAGGCGCGACCATAGTTCGGGTCGGTCGTGCCATTTTCGGCGAACGGAGATAGCCGAAGATAATTATTGGGGAAGGATGCGGATGAAAAAGGTTGGCTTTATCGGCGCGGGGAATATGGCCGGCGCTCTTATCAAAGGGCTCATCAAGGCGAAACTCTACACGCCGCAAGAGATCTTGGTCAGTGATGCCTTACCCGCGCAGTTGCGAAAAGTGAAACGTCTGTATCAGGTCGAAGGCACGCAAGAGAACCAAACGGTCGTGCGTGTAGCCCGGACCATTGTCCTGGCCGTGAAGCCCCAGATCATCGATCAGGTGCTGTCCGACATTCGGCCCGCAGTGACGAAAAGCAAACTTTTTATTTCTATAGCCGCAGGCGTACCGCTCAAGCGCCTGGAAAAAGGCTTAGGCGGAGACGCCAGAGTGATCCGCGTTATGCCCAATACGCCGGCATTACTCGGCAAAAGTATGACCGTCGTCGTGCGCGGCAAGAAGGCCAAGGCTGTAGACGAAAAACTCGCCCTGACCTTCTTTCGCGGCGTTGGGGACGCGTTGGCCGTGCAGGATGAAAAACTTTTGGATCCCGTGACCGGACTCAGCGGCAGCGGGCCCGCCTATGTCTATTTGTTTGCGGAAGCCTTGATCGCCGGCGGCGTGAAAAAAGGCTTAAGCCCCGCAGTAGCGGAACGCCTGACTTTTCAGACTTTGGAAGGTGCGGTAGCCATGCTCAAGGAGACCAAGCAAAGTCCTAAAGAGCTGCGTGAAATGGTCACGTCACCAGGCGGGACAACGTTGGCCGGTCTGACATGCTTGGAACAAGGGCAATTCTTTCAGACTGTACGCGCAGCAGTCGGGGCCGCAACGCGCCGTTCACGCGAATTGGGAAAAGGGTAGAAGTAGGAGGTATCGCGGTATGTTCGTTTTCGGGAATCTTCTTCAGGCGGTCGCTAGCATTCTGGGCTCTTTGTTATCGGTGTATTTCTGGGTCTTACTCATCAGAGTCGTGCTGTCCTGGGTCAACGCAGACCCCTACAACCCGATTGTCCGCTTTCTGTCTTCGGTAACAGACCCGGTGTTTTACTACTGCCGTCGTATTCTGCCGTTTCCAACAACAATAGGGTCTATGGATCTCACGCCACTCCTGGTGATGCTCTTTGTCCAGTTTCTCCAGATCTTTTTAGTCCAAAGCCTGTTGGATCTGTCCCTGGCCTTACGCTGACCACAATGACACACCCTGCGGCAACGATACCCTGGAGCCGGACTCCCGAGGGTCTTTCACTCCGGGTTTACCTTCAACCCCGTGCCGCACGGAATCGTGTGGTCGGCTCGCATGGTGATGCGATTAAAATCACCCTGACCGCCCCGCCGATTGAGGGTCGAGCCAATACTGCCCTGGTGGCGTTTCTGTCGCATTTCTTTAAGCTGCCCCGCTCCGCAGTTACTCTTGAATCTGGAACAAAAAGCCGAGGCAAACGGGTGCGGATTACTACACCCGACCCAACAACGGTTATTCATCAACTCGAACAGTATCTCAGCCAGTCTTGACAACCGACGGGGCGATCATTAGCGTTCCGTGTTAGGGACTTGTGGGAAAGAGGTCAGTAGTCATGCCGATCTACGAATATGCATGTAAAAAATGTGACGGCGAGTTCGAAGTCTCACAACGCATTACAGATGAAACGTTAAAACGCTATCTCTGTCCGCACTGTGGCAAGCGGACGGCTGTCACCAAATTGATTTCTCGTTCCTCGTTTCACCTCAAAGGCAGTGGATGGTACGCCACCGACTACGGAAAAAATGGGGAGAAGCCGTCAAAATCGGATGATGCCAAGAG
>CAUZQN010000513.1:0-3286 GCA_963581605.1 uncultured Binatia bacterium (SeqCode) | reverse complement strand
TCAATGGGGATTTGCGCATCGGTGAGCTTAGTCGCGATCGTCTGTCTGAGCTCTTCGATTAGCCCTTCGGTCACACGCCGGCGGTCTTCAACCTTTGTGCGCAGTGCCTCGTAGGCTCTAGGCTCCAAATGGTGAAACGCTAGCTCTTCGAGCTCATTCTTTACTTTGCTCATCCCGAGCCGGTTGGCGATCGGTGCGTAGATGTCTTTCGTTTCCTGTGCGATGCGGACCCGATGGGCCTCGGGCAGATGTCCCAGCGTACGCATATTGTGGAGTCGATCTCCTAGTTTCACAAAAATTACACGGACGTCGTCAACCATCGCCAGAAGCATCTTTCGGAAGTTTTCAGCCTGACGTTCCTCCGAAGATGAAAACGGTATTGTGCCAAGCTTCGTCACGCCCGCTACCACCTGCGCTACTTCTGGTCCAAAGTCTTCCTCAATCCGTTCGATAGTAGTTAACGTGTCTTCGACGACGTCGTGGAGAAGCGCCGCCGCAATAGCCACTTCGTCAAGGTGCATATCGGCCAGGAAGTCGGCAACTTCAAGTGGATGGCCTAGGTAAGGCTCGCCCGAACGGCGGACCTGGCCTTCGTGCTCAGTAGCCGAGAACGCATAGGCCCGCCTCACAAGTTCAATGTCGGCATCCGGACTGTTCCGCCGAACTTTCTCGATAAGGTCTTCGAAACGAATCATGACAAGCGGTGTGCCAGCAATGAGATCCGATACTTTAGGACCATCCTGAGACCATGATAAAGACGGCCCTTGGAACCGGTCAAGGACGTTAGCGTCCCGCAACCAAGCGGCCCCGGACACCCTATGGCCTCTGAGGCCTAACCAGCCGAATCTCTCAACAGGCTTGACGGGCCGTTTTTTGGTTCACTATACTTGCTCGGTTCGGGGCGTTCTCTCGGGTGTTGCCAGAGATTTCTCGCCCCCTTGGATCGGTTTTGGTCGACGAGCTTCCGCGCTCCGGGTGGAGAGACTTAAAGATGCTGTTAAAAGGGGAAATCATGAATATGCGACGGATTATGCCGCGGCTGGCCATCGTGGCGGCGCTGAGCGTTTCACTAGCCGGCTGTGACTACTATTCCATGCTCATGGCTCGAAAGAATTTCAAGGAAGGGAACGGCCTATACACGCAGGCAGAGTATGAACGGGCCGCGCACGCTTACGAGCTGACGGTGGCGGACGACGCCGCGTTCGAAGCTGCACCCGAGCTCACTGTTGCCTATTTCTATCTGGGAAACAGCTACGACCAAATGTATAGACCGAGTCGGCGTGGCGAGCCAGAGAATGACGTCTTGCTGGAGAAAGCAGTCGAAAACTACCGACTGGCCTCCGAGCGGATTGTCGACAACCCGGATATGCAGCGGCTTTCGATGGAATACCTCGTAGCCACTTATGGTCCGGATAAATTGAACGACCCAGGTGCAGCTGAGCCGATCATCCGCAGGATGATCGAACTAACCCCTGATGAGGTCGCCAATCACTTTGCCCTGGCACGACTCTATGAAGACGCAGGGCAGGCCGAAGAGGCCGAATCGATTCTCAGGCGGGTCGTCGATCTCCAGCCTGGCGATCCCTCGGTCTACCTACAATTGGCTGCGTTCTTCAACCGTCAAGAGATGTTTGAGGAGACGATCATTGCGCTCAGAGATAGAGCGAGGATCGAGCCGGACAACCCAGAAGCGTATTACACGCTCGCCACGTATTTCTGGGAAAAGGCGTTCCGCGACTTCCGATTGAATGAAGAAGAACAAGCGGGATATGTTGCAGAAGGCATCGTTGCCGTGGATCAGGCGCTCGAGTTGAAGGATGACTACCACGAAGCAATGACGTATAAGAACATCTTGCTCAGAATGCAAGCCAACGCCACGACCAATAAGGCAGCACAGGATGCCTTGATCGCTGAGGCAGACGACCTCCGCACACGGGCAGGAGAGCTACGCCTCGAGCAGCAGGAGCGAGCTGTTGCTGCTGCTGCTGCCTCCAGCAGCGGTTAATCAACGTTTGCCCGCGCACTTACGAAACGGCCGGTTTCCTTTTAGGAGGCCGGCCGTTTTTTCTGGACCGCCACAAACAAGCACTAAAAAATGGGTAGGGTTATCGACTAACACCAGGGTCGCGCTTCAGCAACTACTGCTATTTGCTGGACACACTCAAGCCCATTGGGCCACTGATCGTCCAGTCTCCTAAAGAAGGTTTCGGTCTGCTCTTGTGGATTCTGGTCTGGTAGGAAAATGATATTCAAACAAGAAACGGCGCGTACACATCGTGCACGCGCCGTTAAAATCGACCTTGAGGGTTGAGCCTAGTCTCCCCCACCACCCCCTACGCCAGCTGCCAGGCGCATACCATCGGTAACGATACCGACCTTTTCAACACCCGCACCTTTTGCCGCGTCGATAACGTCGATGATCTCACCGTAGCGCAAGGTGCCTGCTGCAGCAATGAACATCGTCTTGTCCTTCCGCTGTTCAAAGATGGTTCGCAGACGAGAGGCTACATCGCGGAGCTCAACCTCTTGCTTATTCACTGACACACGACGATCGGCGGTGTATTCAAGCACGATCTGACTGGTGTCAGGCTGTGCTTGATTCGCTGAACGCGTCTCGGCCGGAAGGTTAATATCAACGCCCTTCTGAGTAAGCGGAAGCGCGGCCATGAAGATAATAAGCAGCACGAGAAGCACATCGATCATCGGCGTGACATTCATGTCACAGGTGGTCTCCAGCTCCTTACCCTTGTTCGTCACATCTTGCAGTCTTGCCATTACTGGTCACCTCCGATGCCTGCCCGCAGCCGGCGATCGACGATAAGACCGACGTCCTCGATACCAACCCGCCGCAACTCGTCCATGACCGTCATGATTGAGCCATACGGCGCATCTTCGTCGCCTTTAATCAAGACAATCCGTTCACGCGTCTCTTCAAGCGCGCCCTGGATGCGATTCAGCATATCGGATTCAGCCACCTGGACGGAATTGACATAAAACCGCCTGTCGGCAGTTATCGACAGCACCGTCTGGCCCTGCGTCTCGGGTTTGTCCACCGTGTTCGCTGCCTGTGGCAGCCGAACATCGACACCCTGCTGCAACATTGGGGCGATGAGCATCATAATGATCAGGAGCACCAGCATCACGTCAACCATTGGTGTGACGTTAATGTCAGACTTGACCCCGCCTTTGGCGCCGCCTAGGTCCATAGACATAAAGAGTCTCCTTGTCTGTTACGCAATCACGCGCGCGCCGCGCCATGGCAGGCGTGACGTGAGCGGACAGACTA
>CAUZQN010000512.1:0-3295 GCA_963581605.1 uncultured Binatia bacterium (SeqCode) | reverse complement strand
TCTTCTCGATTCACGGCGTTCATGATGTCCACTTGTTCGTACGCTACTTCGATACCCTTTTCCGCAATAAAGATCCGCACGCGACGCGGATTCGGTGCGGTCTCGGCGTCATAAATTTTCATACTGACCTCCCACGAAATGAGACGCACCTACTCTATGTGGCCTGCAAACGGCAAGTAAAGAGGGGCGCAAGGGCTGGCCGGATGCGAAAGAATCAATCCAGCAGCGGCTGTAGCCGGTCCAAAGCCGTATTCAGCGTTTCCAAACTGTTGGCAAAACACAATCGAAGAAACCCCTCGCCAGCTTCACCGAACGCGGCACCTGGAGCGAGGCCGACGCGTGTCTCGGCAACTAAGCGCCGGCAGGTTGCAACACTATCGCTCATGCCGTTCAGTGCGAAGAATAAATAAAATGTACCCGGCGGGCTGTGTAGCTGGACACGCGGCAGAGAACCCAGCCGCTCGACGCTCAGATCACGTGCAGCCCGGTAGCGCTGGACGGTAGCAGACACGAAATCCTCACCCTCCGTCACTGCAGAAATCCCGGCCAGCTGGCTAAAATGGGCGGGACACGAATAGTGAAACTCAATGACCTTTTCAAAAATATCTCCCAGTGGCGGCGGGGCCGTAATCCAGCCCAAGCGCCAGCCCGACATGGCCCAGGTCTTTGAGAAGCTGTTGATCACAATCACCTTGTCCTCAGGCTCAGCAAGATCCAGCAAAGACGGCGCAAGCGGCTGGTCATACACCAGACGGTGATAGACCTCATCGGAAATCAGCCACACCCCGCGCTGACGACAAAAGTCAAGCACGGCTTGCTGACGGTCTCGGTCCATCACCCAGCCAGTCGGATTACTGGGAGAGTTGATAAGAATCGCGCTGGTCTTATCATCGACCTGATCGAAGAGCCGATCCAGGTCGAGCGTCCAGGCATGCGCGCCAAACGTCAGGGGGACAATCCGGGTCTCGCCGCCCATGATGTGAACTGTCTCGATAAGGTTCGGCCACAGGGGACCAACCACGACGGTATTCGATCCAGGATCAGTCAGGACTTGTTGGATGAGATTAATCGCAGCACAGCCTGACGCTGTTACCGTGATCCGGTCAACGTCCACCGGGCGAGCGTGTAAGCGAGTCAGATACTCGGCCAAGACTAAGCGGAGTTCAGGAATCCCTCGGTTGTGGGTGTAGAAAGTACAGCCCTGCATCAGAGCTTCTGCCCCAGCCTTTTTAATGAAATCCGGCGTGGGCAGATCCGACTCTCCAAACCACAGCGGGATCAGCCCTTCGAGGCCCAGACTGGTATTGGCAATCTCTCGGATCTTCGAGGTCGGCAGACGTTCAATGCGTTCACGGGCTTTGATCAGTCCACTGCGTTCAGCGTTCACGTTGGTGACTCTTTCGATAGCTCCCAGATCAGCACGCTGGGAATCCCAGTGAGTGCGGCCTGAAATGCTGCACCCGCAATCTCTTTGACACTGTCCGCTAAGATATCGATTTCTGCCGGTCCGTAAGACGGTTCGAGACATTGTCGGACGACCAGACCCGCCTTTTTGAATGCGGCAAAGTAGTCAGCGTGAAGATGAAAATAGCCTTTGACATAACCAAAACTGCCATCCCCGCTCACATAAAATGCCGCACTGCCCAGGGCTGCCATAAATGGATGCTGGTCCGACAGCAGTATCCGGCCGCCGGACCGGACAACGCGGGCAAGTTCCCGTATAGGTGGCTCAAGATCGGCGAAATGCGCTAGGGTTAAGGCACACACGGCCAGGTCAATATTGCTGTCCGCCAGAGGCAGAGAGGCAACATCGCCCACCCGAAAATTTGCTTCCGGCAGTTTTGTCCGCGCATGAGCCAACATCTCGGGGCTGGCATCCACGCCTATGACTTCGTAACCACGTGAGGCGAGATAGGCCGCGTGCCGCCCCGTCCCACAGCCGGCATCTAGGGCTTTCCCGATAGGGAGTTGGTCAATGAGAGAGCGCAGCAGCGGCTCTTCAATCTGAATCAGCGGGTTGGGGACATAATCGTAGGTCGCAGACCAGGCCGCGTACCCATCCCGGCAATCCTTTTCCGGCACGTCGAAGAGGAGAGAGAGAGGTGCGGCACCAGGCGCGTTGATAAATCGCGCAATCTCTCGGAGGCGATCTTCAACGTTTTCTCCGGCTCCGGTGAGCCAGTGGCGAAGCAAAGCAACACCTTCCATACCGATCACCCAATGTCCAAGATTGGCTTGCCCCATGATCTGCCTCCGCTGTTTCTCGGCTTGCAGACGGCTCTGCTGCGGGTCAGTTTTTCACAGTTTTCGAGAGTCCGCCCACTTTTCTTACAATAGAAGTGTTCGCACCGAGAAGGAAGACTAAGAGCCACTAACAAAACTCCGTTTCGTCTCAGGCCTGGATACCAGCTTGCGCAGGTTGACACAAAAAGGACTGTCATTCCCGTGGAAACGGGAATCCAGGGGGGAGGGGCTGGGGCGCTTTATGATTCTTCCAGACTACTGCACGTCTGTGAAGAGCAGATCCAAGAGTTGGTCCATGTCATGAAAGACAGACGCACCGGCTGCAATAAGGGGCGCGGCGTCAGCGCCTGCTGCATAACCGAATACCGTCATCCCTGCGGCAACACCGGCCTGCACCCCGGGCAGGCTATCTTCAACCACGGCACACGCCCGAGGTGGTATATTCAGCGCTTGTGCAGCATGCAGAAATAAACCAGGATCGGGCTTCCAACTTCCGACTTCATAGGCACTGAAAATTCGGTTTTCAAAATAGACTAACAGCCCGGTGATACCGAGAGTCAGCTCCATCTTCTCCCGTGGACCACTGGAGGCCACACAGAACGGCACGGACAACGTATGCAGCACGGTTTCGACTCCAGGTATCGGTTTGAGTTGAGTTTGAAACGCTTCGGCACAGCGCACACGGAAATTGGGGACAAAGCTGTTCGGCACAGCCCGTCCGAGCCGTTGTTCAACGTCGGCTACACACTCGGCCATCTTGCGGCCTTTGAATAAGCCAATGGCCTCTTCAAGCGAAAGAGTCAGACCCAGCTCGGCAACGTACTCGACAAGTACGCGGCAGGCCAGGGTTTCACTGTCGACGAGCACACCATCACAATCGAAAATAACAGCCTGAAATTTCACGTTGCGGTCCCTCGCAATGCCTGGCAATGCCTAGAAAGATGCCAGCAGCCTAGCATGGGTAGGAACCCAGGGGGAGCGCGATTGTTAAGGGAGACGGTCTGTCGTAGACACAGCGCAGCAGAGACAGTCGCTTACGACACTTACGAAT
>CAUZQN010000511.1:0-3299 GCA_963581605.1 uncultured Binatia bacterium (SeqCode) | reverse complement strand
GAAGACGCACCAGGTCATTATTCTCGCGAGACCCACGCCTGTAACTGATAAAGACCGAAGGGGGAAACGTTTTCCTTGTGGTAGCCATTGCTCTTCCAATTCTTCGCCCAATGATGCGCTCGCTTTAGTGCGGGGTTGTTTCCTTCGTCTTCTCCTGCGTGGGAGAGAAAAATAACTTACTATCATTATAGACGTAATGCATAAAGATGTTGAGTAAAGAGGAGGGTGAGGGTTCTTCTGGGTCGGAGCTCTACACAAACGCAACTGTAAATTGTCCTCATCCCTCAAATCCCATAAAACGCGGCGGCATTTGCCCCCAAGATCTTATCAACCGAAGGGGTCGGCAACGCGGAGAGCAGATCGCGCATGGTCTGCACGGGGTTTCTAAAGCCCTCAGCGTGTGGATAGTCTGAGCCGACAAAGAATTTCTCATCTCCCACAAACGGGACGATATACGGCAGTAGCTTCTCACTCGGGTCGGCATTGATCCAAATATTCCGCGCCAGATACTCCCGAATCGGCCGCTTCATCTGTGAGGTGTGACGCATGTATTGGTAGCGGTAATCAAAGCGCTCGATCCACTCGCCGACCCAACTCCCCATCGCCTCGACTGTGGCCACGCGGAGCGCGGGAAACCGCTCGAACACCCCGTCGTATACCATGGTAGTCAGGCACAAGCGCGGGTCTTGGATCAGATTCATGGAGATAAACATGAAGCCTGGATTGCGATGCTGATACCAAGCACTGCCCACATATTCTTTGTTCGCAACGGGGTGAATGCTGACCGCGAGGTTGAGGTCTTCGGCGGCTGCCCACACCGGGTCGTAGTCTATATGTCCAAAGCTTTTGCCATCTACTGGAGCGGAGCCGACCATGATCGCCCGGGCGCCTAACTTTTTTACCCGGTGTATTTCTTGGGCTGCCAGGGCCGGGTCGCGCAGGGAGATATGAGCTACGGGCAGGAGGCGGTCGAGATGTCCGGCACTAATCTCAAAGGCCCAGGTGTTGTACGCCTGACAATGCGCCGCCGCGAGCTGAGGGTCGTGCAGCTCTCCTTCCCACAAGAGTCCGAGCGTGGGGTAGAGGACTTGAACATCAATTCCCTCCGCATCTAAAAACTGCAGCCGCTTGTCCATATTCTGCCAATCTCCGCCCGTATACAGAGACTGATCGAACTCGTTGAGCGCGTGTCCGTCTTCTTTTTGGCCGTAGCCGACAACGGCACTGAGCATCTCATCGATTTCGCTACCTAGTCGTATGGGTTTGCCATCCACTACCATCTGCTGCTTACCGCTGGACGGGTCTTTTTCCATACGCATAGCGCGCTCCCGGTAAGCCGGCTCAATATAGTGGAGATACAAATCAAGTGGTTCAATAAAATGGCTGTCGCCGTCGACGATTTTCATGCCGCACCCCTTTTAATTGCAAAACTCAGGAATAATCTTCGTTCCAAAGAGCTCCAGCTGCTCTTTTATTGCGTCACGCGGCAGGTAGCCTTGATCGGACAGAATCATAAACCAGTCGGGGTTCAGTTTTTCTTTGACGATTTCCATCTGTCGCCGGATGTCATCGACTGTGCCAACAAAGGCTATGCCGGCCTCGATCATCGGCTCGATGGTCGTAGGGATCTCTGGCACAAACTTAGCGTGGAACTGGCTGAAGAGGAAAATCGATCCGTCACGCGCGCGTTGCATGGCTTCCTCGCGCGTCTTGCCGATATACACCAGCCTGGCCAAACCGATACCCTGGCCGCGCTGTATATTGCGTCCAGCTTCGTTTGCCGCTTCGGCGTAGAACGACGCACCGTTCACCGCGAGATCGGGGAAAGGCAGGAACATCATCGGCACAATGCCTTCGCGTGCCGCCCAGCATATGGTTGCTTCGTTTGTCGTTAAGGCTTGGAACAAGGGCGGGTGCGGCTTCTGATACGGTTTGGGGACTGGTGAGATCTTTCGTAGCCAACCCTTGTCATCTACTTCACCAGGGGCACCATAGCGCCGTGTGGCTTCATGTGCAGCCCACGCATGTCCTTCAGCGGGAAAGGGCGCTTGGTAGTATTTCCCTTTGAAAGAGAAAGGCTCGTCTTTCCAAGAGAGCTTCATCACCTCAAAAAGTTCCTGGAAGACCTCACGGTTGCGGAGTTCGGCTTCGGGACCCGAAGTGCCGGGTTCGACGCCGTATTTTTGTCCCAAGACATTCACCCAACGCGGGAAGAATCCACGCGCAAGGCCGACAAAGACGCGCCCCTTAGACATATGGTCTGCCCAGGCAATATCCTCGGCGAGCCGAATCGGATCCCAGGTTGGGAGGACGAATCCGATTGGTCCGACTCGAATACGTTTGGTGTGATACAGCAGGTTGAGCAAGTGGGGAATCGGAGTGGCGCCGGCCTCCATCCCCTCGGTATAGAAATGGTGCTCAGAATAGCTGAGTGCGTCGAAATTCATTTCTTCGGCAAGCTGGGCGAGATCGACCATTTCTTCGAGCATTTCCTGGGTTTTGTCCGTGCGGTGGGCAATGGGCGCCAGTCGTTCTCGTTCCTCCGGGGTGGCGGGAATAACCGGGGTTTGATGCAGCATGAATTTCATAACCATCCTCCTGTAGGGGCTGACTCTACTAAGCGTATCTTATGCTACACAAGATATTTCGCTACTGCGTGCTCATCCCATGCGAGGCCTGTCCCGGGTGTGGAGGAGGGCAGAATCTTGCCATCTTCAATAACAGTCGGTTCTTGGAGAAAGGGATCCGCCCAGTCCATATACTCTAACCAATGCCGCGTTGGCGTTACTGCGAGCAAGTGAGCGCTGATTTCTGGGTAGAGATGTGACGAGATAGGAATGCCGCTGGGCCCAGCCAAGGCAATCGCTCGCAGCCAGCCTGAGACGCCACCGATTTTATTTGCATCCGGCATGAGGAAGTCCCCAGACCCGGCAGCGATTGCCTTGGCCATGTCATGCGGTCCCCAAAAGTTCTCTCCAAGCTGAATGGGCGTTTGAGTGGATTGGCGAATGTGGGCATAGCCTGTGTAATCGTCCGCGCGGGTGGGCTCTTCGATCCAACACAGCCCCTCACCGTCAAGTGCTTGGGCCCTTTGCACGGCCTCAGGAACGGACAAAGACTGATTGTAGTCCGACATCAAGGCGATGTTATCGGGAATCGCGTTGCGGACTGCCCGCACCACCTCAACATCTGTTTTTGCATCCGGATAGCCCAGTCTGACTTTGATGGCTTTGAAGCCTGGCTCAACAAGCGCTCTCGCTTCATCGCCGGCTCGTTCGGCACCAATAATTCCCAAACCA
>CAUZQN010000510.1:0-3309 GCA_963581605.1 uncultured Binatia bacterium (SeqCode) | reverse complement strand
TTCATGTTATCTCCTTAGTGTCATACCCAAATGTCATACGAAGATAGGAACATCATTTAGACTCTTGGACTTTTGGACTCTTGGCAGCAAGAGACACCGGGCGCACGTATTCTAGGAGGAGGCAGACGTAGCTGTCAATTCTCACGATTCACGAGATCATGCTGCCCTCTGCAGGAGCTTATGCGAGGGCAGGAGTGTCCATCGTGGATGAGTGCGACTTTGAATATGGAATCAGTTGGGCCTGAGAGCTGCCAACTATATCGTGTTGGAACGGATCGCAACAGGTGGGCCCTACTGCTTGACAGGATTCTGGACAGGGCCTGAAGTAGCCAAGCAGCAGAAGATCCTTTCGGACCGATTGCTGAACATGTAGGATTGCGCTAAATAGCCGCTGAGAAGTGCCGCGTGTTCGTAGACCCCCGAAAGGTCCGACTCGCCTATTGAGACTCAGCGCTTGCGTGGGACGCTGCCAGGCTGACGTTTCAGAACATAAGTATTATGAGGCCGACGTGCTAGTTTCACTTGCTGCTGTTCTGTGTGGATTAGTGTGGGGGATGATTCACGGCCATATTTGGCTGCAGCTGAATATCCCGTGGATGGCGAAGACTGCGCAGTACCTGCAGGGAATCCGCAACAGACCAAATAGACGGACCACAGCCCCCCAGACCACCACCTTTAGTCCGTGGCAGCAGTTTCTTGGTTCGCTGCTTGGAACGGCAGCAACCGGCTGGATCTTGGCCCTCTTTGTCTCAGATTCGTCTTTTCTTGCCCTGTATATCATTGGTCTGTTTGCCGGCTTTTCTCCTGCGTTCATCAAGACCTACTGGAGGCCGCTGGCCTTGGTCGGAGTCCTCCTGGTCGTCGGCGTGACAGGTTTTCAGCTGTATGACGAATATGGCCGTGGTGAGTCGGTCGGCTCTGGGGACGGGGATTCCGGATCGTCGAACCAGGGCAGCGGGACGAAGGGTGAAAGTAACGGGGGGGAACCGCCGCCGCCGTCATCAGAGCCGCCGCCGTTATCAGAGCCAGAAGAGATTATCCTCCGTGGTGTTCCTTTTGAGTTCAACGCGCGGCAAATTCAGCCTGAATTTCTGGCGGTTTTGAATGAGACGGTCCGGATTCTTCAGGAGAAGCCGGATGTGTCCGTGCTGATTGAAGGCCATACGGACGCGGTGGGATCTAGGCGAGCTAACCTTAGCCTCTCGAAAAAGAGAGCTGAAGTGGTGCGGAACTATCTCATGGAGCAGGGGATTGCTGCAGAACGGCTCCACGTGGTCGGGCGAGGTGAAAACGACCCGCTCGCCCCGAACACCAGGGGCGACGGCTCAGACGATCCCGACGGCCGAGCCGTAAACAGACGCGTCGAACTCTCAGTCGAGTAGCAGCGGTTGTGTCAGTCTGTAGTAGGTGCTGTTTGTGCAGGAGTCTGGAGTAGTGTATCCACACAGTTGTTTTGGCAGGCCGCTTTCTCCCCAGAGCCAGGGGGTGCACTGAGCTGCTTGGGCGGCGGCTTTTCCTCTTGGTGCTGGTATAGATACATGCGCCGCGCCCCGTGCTGCGCTCGGTGCAATGATCGACCCAATGAGCGCATGGTCGATGTGTCACCACCCGGACCAATGGCTTCAGTACTTACTGGAGAGGTTGCAGCCACGGTGACGCTGGCGATAACGGCAAGCATAATTTTTCCAACAGTATGCATTGGGTTCCCTCCTCTAGGATCGTTCCAGCCACCAACGGCTTATGTCTAACTCAACGACCTCAAACGGCTCGCCGCTGCGCGGTATCCATACCCGGCAGGGTAGCACACCGATGGACTGAAAAAAGAGGAAAAGGTATGGCCGTGGTGAGCATGACTGAGAGCTATCTTGCGCTAATCTCAATTGTCTCCGCCAGCTGCGGCGTCTTTCCCTCTTGGTCCGAAAAGCGTCCGGCAGCGACAGTGTCGTCATGCGAGAACGACACCCACAAGTTCTTTTCTCGCGCTTCGGCATAGAAGCGTTTTTTGGCCGCGATGGTAATCAATGGATCGGTGTCATATGCAGCGTTCCAAGCCAGACGAAGATGAGAAATGGTGGGAACAATGTCGGCAAAATGAATGAGGCCGGTACCGTCGGCTTCAACAATGACACATTGATGCGGGCTGGTGTGGCCGCCTGAGACAGCAGTCCGGATGTGTGGAGTCAGGGTCGTATCGCCGTCGATAAGTTCGATGTTCTTGAGCGGTTCGAGACACTCGGGGGCATGGCGGTAAGCTGCTGCAATACGCTCGTTTGGCGGTTGGGTTGCCAGCTCCCATTCTGCCTTTTGCATAACGACCTGGGCATGAGGAAAGACGGCTGTAACTGTTCCATCGTCTGCCTTATCGATAACGCCGCCCAGATGATCGAAGTGCAGATGGCTGAGTATCACCTGGGTTACGTCTTCCGGTGCAAAACCGAGCGTACGCAGATGGCCGACCAGGCCGTCTCCACGCTGGGGAGTGAAAAATTGCCATTCGCGGTCACTCAGCCGATTGCCGATTCCCGTATCAACCACAATCAGTTCCTTGCCCGTCACAATCAGCGGACAGGTCAGGCTCATGGTAATCCGGTTGCGTTCATTGGGTTTCTTTTCTTTTTCCCATACCTCGCGTGGGACAATGCCGAATTGAGCCCCGCCGTCGTCCCACCAGAACCCGTCGTTCAGAAAATGAATGGTTATATCTCCGGCTTTCAGCATAACCGGCATACAATCACCTGCACTTTTAGACTGCAAGCTCGCCCACGGCTGCTCTAGCCTTTGTCTTGTCTGTCGGATCCTTACGCTTCTCTAGCTCAAGCCGGTCGATGATAGTTAAAGTGGGTTGTCGGTACACCGATAGCTATGGGAAAATAGGCACAACTTAGGGCAGAGCGTGGCACTCGATAACTCAACTCTTGGGAAAGTTTTTTGGCAGGAAACAGAAGCGAACGCACCCAAGAAGCAGGCGGGCCAATACGAGATTATTCGGGACAAATTTCCACTTGAGGCGAATCTCAAATTTGCCATCGATTCGAATATGGTTCAGATAGGCTATCCGAGTCGCCTTCCTGATGCCCTCCTCCAATCTTATATCGGCGGCAAAAGGAAGCTTGTACTTCTCTCTCGGGACAAGAACGTCTATCCGGCTACCCTGTCATCCTTTACAGAAACGGATCTTGTTATAGAGATGAAATACCACCATGCTGAAAGGCTATCCCGGAGGCGGTATCAGCCTATTCTCGTCGTATTTTCGGGAGAGGATGACCGAAAATATGTACTCCAGGCAGGGATCTTGCAAGCATATACATT
>CAUZQN010000509.1:0-3311 GCA_963581605.1 uncultured Binatia bacterium (SeqCode) | reverse complement strand
CGTTGCCACCGGGTTCGACATTCTGCCGTATCTTGGACAAAAAAACCTGCCGGTTTCCATTCTCACCTTAAATATTCTGGGCTGGCTTGCGGACCGGGCCGGCCGGCCAGGACACTACACAACCGGCGATGTCGTGGCCCCCCAGCCCAACTCAAACGGCGCAAACGGAGAATACCGCTCAACACTCCAGATTCGGTTTCCACACGAAACCGCCTTTCAGCTGCTCAAAAGTGCCGTACCGCTAAACCAACAGGGAGTCTATACTTTCCGTGAAAATGGTACGGAACGCCGTGTTGCCGTCAATCTGTTTAGCCCAAAAGAGGCACGCTTAGGGAAGCCGCTGTCTTTGTCCCAAGAAGCATTGGAGGCGTTGGAGGTGTTCTCTATACCTTCGGAGGCTGCTACGCGGACAGTGGATCAACCTCTGTGGCCCTGGCTGCTGCTGGCAGTGCTCGGTTTGTGCGGCCTGGAGTGGTGGTTTTCCGCGCGGGCTGTTGAGCCTGTGCCATCAGGCTAAGTGTCACCCGGTATGGACAGTTTTGCTCTTCTCACCGATCTCTTGCCTCCATTTGCCTGGGGCCGGCCGGTCTTTTTGTATGGGCTGGGGATCATTCCCCTTATTCTGGTATGGCAATACTTTGCCTTCCGACAACGCCCGTCGGTTGTGAGCCTGGTCCTGCGTGGTCTCTTCCTCGCCCTGATCATACTGGCGGCTGCCGGACCGTATACATTCGGCCCACGCCAACCAACACCGCCCGTCCTGGTATTGGATCTTTCTCAGAGCCTGACTCCAGCCCAACGGCAGTGGATGCAGCAGACCATTACGCAGCAGCTCAAGCCCACTCCGGAGACCCCGCTACTCGCCTTTGCCGGCAATACCAGACGGCTCTCGTGGCAAGACGCGCAATCCATTTTAACCAATCCCCCCGTGGCGTTGCAGCCCGAAGCAACCAATATTGAGGCCGTCCTGAGCCACCTCTTGCAGTTCTCGGAAGAGACGCAGCCACGTCACGTGTATATATTCAGCGATGGCTGGGAAACGCACGGCACGGCAACAAGACTCCTGCCGGCCCTAGCCGCGCAGAACCTACGTCTCTACCCACTCCCGCCTCCATCAGAAGAGCATCCAGCCAATATTGCGCTGCATCGTCTGAGCGCCCCGCAGTCCACCTTAGGCGGGGAATCGATTGAGATCGCCGTTGCGCTTGAAAATACCGCTACCAAACCTGCTCACGGCGAGCTGATTGTGCGCGAGCACGACACGATTGTGTGGCAGCACTCAGTCGAGCTTCGGCCTGGCACCTCGCTGTTTACGCACTCGTTACGTCTATCAGACACCGGGCTCGTCCCACTCCATGCGACGTTCACCCCGGACCCCGAGGCCGGCGATGCTGTCCTGCACGACAATCAAGCAACGACCTGGGTGCAGGTCGCACCAACAGAAAAAGTCTTGGTGCTGAGCGCCACCAGCCGAGATAATCGATACCTGAAAAAAGCGCTGATCAGTCGTGGTCTCAACGTGACAGCGCTAGCGCTCGGTACACGGCCGTCCGCTCTGCCTGCTCCGGACGCTTTTGCCGCGGTGATTCTGAACAATGTGGCCAAAGACCACTTACCCCCGGCCTTGATCCGGAGTTTGGACCCGTATGTCAAAAACGGTGGGGGATTCCTTATGATCGGTGGAGAAAATAGCCTGGGACTCGGACGCTATGCCGGCACGCCGATTGAAAAAATCTTGCCCGTATCTTTGGTCCCGCCGCAAAAAGAAGACAAGCGGACGGCTATGCTGCTCGTCATCGATAAATCCGGCAGTATGCGTAAGCAGCACAAGCTCTTATACGCCCAGGCGGGGGCTCGGGCCGTCGCCCGCAACCTGAAAGACACCGATCTGTTTGGGGTGATCGGGTTTGACAAAACCCCGTTTGTGGTTGCGCCGTTGGATTACTTAGGCAAAACGCGCCACCAGCTGGATGATCGCATCGGCCGCCTGAAACCATCCGGTGGGACGCTCTTGCTGCCCGCCCTGCAGGAAGCCAAGCGTCAGCTAGAACGCCAGCATGCAACCCGTAAGCATATTGTGGTGCTGACTGACGGCGAGACTGGGGGGAGTGGCGGTGAGTATCTGGACCTGATCTCGGTCATGCGTAACGAGCTAAAAATTACGCTTTCGACGATTGCCGTTGGCAGGCAGCCGAATCTGCGGCTGTTATCTCGTTTGGCCGACTATGGTGGCGGAGCATTTCATCATACGACCGACCCCACAACGCTGCCCGATCTCTTCCTGGATGCAGTATCAGATAAGCCCGAAGAGAAGACCATGGTTGAGCGCCAGCTCACGCCCATTCCGAACCGCAGCTCGCCCCTACTCAAGGACTTAGCCACGCACCGGCTGCCCGCTGTCAAAGGCTATGTGGAAACCAAACCGAAAAAGGGCGCACGGGTTGATGTGTCGCTCCGCGATAAGGAGAAACGCCCGCCCCTCTTAGCATCCTGGTCCTATGGCCGAGGCAAAGCGATAGCCTTTACCTCGGATGCAAACGGCCGCTGGTCCGCCCCGTGGGTTCGTTGGGATCGATATAGTCAATTCTGGAACCAAACCGTACGCTGGAGTTTTTCGCAAGACAAAAAGGAAGCACCTCCCTTCTCGGTAGAAGTAGGCCATGACGGGACCGGCATACTGGTAGAGGTCTTTTTCTACGGTGAGCGCGAACCTGACGGGCCGACCACGGTCACCATTACGACCCCGAGCGAGGCGGCAACAACGTTCGTCTTAGAACGTCTGGCGCCCGGACATTATCAGGGCGCGTATGCCACCACTCTACCCGGAGACTACACACTGGACGTGGCCCTGGCCTCGGGTGAACATCTCGGTCCGTTGGGGTATAGCCTGCCTGCGCTTCGACCGCGCGAAGCGCCTCAGCCTCAACCCAATCTTGCGCTCTTGGAAACACTTGCCACCGCCACGGGCGGCAGCCTCAGTCCCGATCTGACCAGTCTGACCGCTCCGCTGGGACGGCCCGCACACCGCCCGCTGCTGCCCATCCTCATTCCGTTGGCTATGGCCATATATTTTATTGAACTCGTCGTACGCCGGCTCACAGCCTAGCTGCCCCGCTTGCCCAGGTGCGGCCTGCCTGGTATGGCAGGCGGGCAGACTGAACACCGGCTGATTATTCGAGCAAGCAAGCGAGATAGATGCCTTACCTCGTACTCCTTCGCCACGGTCAATCGCAATGGAACTTGGAAAACCGCTTTACCGGTTGGGTTGACGTTCCCTTGACACACAAGGGAGAAGAGGAGGCGCGCCAAGC
>CAUZQN010000508.1:0-3325 GCA_963581605.1 uncultured Binatia bacterium (SeqCode) | reverse complement strand
GTTAGAGGGTCAGACCTCAGCGCCCGTCTTCAGCCTTCCCACCTGCATTGGCAGGCAGTGGCGTAGTCGAGACAGGCTCCCCCATCACAGTGGCGGGACCGCGTCGGCTTCGCACCGACTTCCCTTTTCACCCCGTATGGGCACCTCAAGCAAGATTTAAGATCGTTGGTATCGGAGGGTTGCACGAGTGTCAAGCACAACCTGAGGGGTACAGCACTACTTCTTAAGGTGCAAGCTCATTCTTGTGTGTTGCCAGCTCACAAGGCTGCACCCTTTCGACTAACGTTCTCGCAAATTCCGGATTACTCCCAAAATGTAGATGCACATAACTCGCGAGGCAGCGTTTATAGACATAGCCTTCAGACCGAGACGGGTCCGTCGGGCGCTTGCGGACTTGGTAGATCGTCTTGATCGTGTCGGGCGCTATGTCCTGCTCTAATTCGGAGTAATGAAATTCGTGCCCGCGCAGACGCAGTGCCGGAAAATCCTCAGCTGTGGAGGCCACCTCAACCTCGGTATATCCCAGCGCGCTCCGGCGCGACAACATGCGGACCACGGTTGGATAAATGTCCACCATGGGGAAGTATTCTCCCTGCGTAGTCCGTATCCCCCGGTTCAGATACATAAACCCACCGCACTCTGCATATACTATCTTTCCGTCTTCAATGAAGGCTTTTATTTCTTGGCGCATGGTGACATTTGATGAGAGTTTAGCGGCATGCACCTCCGGGTAGCCACCGCCCAGGTAGATGCCCTGCAGGTCTGGCGGTAGGTGTGTATCATGCAACGGGCTGAAGAAAACGAGCGCGGCACCCGCTCGTTCTAAGAGTTCCAGATTCTCCGGATAATAAAAACAAAACGCCTCATCGCGGACGATGCCGAAGCGGATACGCTTGCCGCCCCGCCTCTCTCCGCTCGCCGTCGAGGATGGCGGAACAGGCGTTAGGGGGTGGGTAAACTGCGTAGCTCGAAGCAGGAGATCAAGGTCGACCTTGTCTTCAATGAAAGTGGCAAGACGCTCAATATTTTCCGCGCCTAATCGATGTTCTTCTGGGGTCACAAGTCCTAAATGTCGTTCAGGGATGGTGATGTCTGCATTGTGGGATAATCCGCCCAGCACAACGATATCCGGCCGCCCTTCAAGCGCTACACAAAGATAGTGTAGATGACCCGGACCACCAATGCGATTAAAGATCACTCCGGTCACATTGAGATTCGGATCAAAACTTTGAAAACCGTGGATCAACGCAGCAGCACTCCGGGCCATGGCCGATGCATCCACAACGAGGATAACCGGCAACCCGAGCCATTTGGCCATTTCGGCCGTACTACCGGCTTCGCTCTTGCCATCATAACCATCGAAAAGGCCCATCACCCCTTCTATCACTCCAACGTCATGGCCCTGAATATTATGTCTAAACGTGTCTTGATTGTATTCGCGTGACAGCATCCAGCCATCGAGATTTCTGGAGGGAACACCGGTCACGGCGGTATGATGACCAGGGTCAATAAAATCCGGCCCGACTTTGAACGGCTGGACGGCGAGACCTCGCTTGCATAAGGCGGCAAGCAGCCCCAACGTAACAGTGGTTTTTCCGACGCCGCTGTGTGTACCGGCAATGACAAAGGCGTGCAATCTCACTCCTCTTGCGTATGAAGTCTTAGCCCAGCATCTCGACTCTCGTCCAGGCTACACCACATTCCCCGGATTCCACTCCGTTCCAGGCTACAAAGCAGAATTTCAATACCTTACGGAACTGTACCTAGCCTTGTCAGCCTGTGTATAGGGCGTTAGCCCATAGTCTCGATCCTATGAAATCTGCACAATGGACAGTATTCAAGAACAGGAAGGAGCAAGCATGAAAGGAAAAATTGACGCTGTTCCACCTGCCCAACTCGAAGGTCAAAAGGCTGGCATTGTAGCATACCGCCGAGCAGCGCAGGCGAGTTATGAAATTCTCATCATTACCGCTCGGCAACATCACGATTCATGGATCTTCCCGGCCGGCACGGTCGATCCCGGAGAGACACTCGAGCAAGCTGCAGCCCGAGAGTGTAGGGAAGAAAGTGGGTATATCGTCGAGACCGGGCCGGTGCTCAAAGTGATCGAGCTCGAAGGGAAAAGACAAACGAACCGTTTCTCATTCTTTGCCGCTCAAGTCACGGGAGAAGTGGCTGAATACGAGACCGACCGGCAGCGGCGCTGGGTGCCACTCTCAGAACTGACGGACACCGTAGCTGAGGCCTTTAGCCCAGTCGCCAGGGCTGCGGTTCAATATCTGTCCTCCTAGTCCTCACCCTTGACACTATGCCAGTGGATCAGGCATAGCCCGAGCAGAGAGAAGCAGGCAGACATAAGGGGGCTCAACATGGATGGAGCGCTTACAGGGATCAAAGTTGTTGAAGTCGCAATGTGGGCCGCCGGCCCCGGAGGGGGAGCCATCCTGGCGGACTGGGGGGCGGACGTTATCAAAATCGAAGATCCTGATGGCGGCGATCCCTTTCGCGGGTTTTTAACCACTGGAATTGGATCCAGCTCTGGTCTCACTATCAATGGTGCGTTTGAAATCGACAATCGCAATAAAAGAAGTGTGGCCGTCAATATCCGTGCGGAAGAAGGGCAGGCAATCGTCTATCGGCTCATCCAAGACGCAGATGTGTTTTTGACTAATCTGCGGCCGGCTGCCCTGGAGCGCTATCATCTCGACTACGAAACGTTACGCGCCCACAATACCAAGCTGATTTATGTCGGGGTGACCGGATACGGCAAGACAGGGCCGGAGCGTGACCGAGCGGCTTTTGACTATGCC
This sequence comes from uncultured Binatia bacterium (SeqCode), assembly GCA_963581605.1. Taxonomy (GTDB): domain Bacteria; phylum Desulfobacterota; class Binatia; order Bin18; family Bin18; genus Bin18. The sequence goes on along the minus strand of CAUZQN010000508.1, from coordinate 515 downwards.
GGCTTTTGGGCCCGTTCCGGCATCATGGCTACTATGGGCGAGCCCGATGCCCCGCCACCGAGTCAGAGGCCCGGTATGGGCGATCACACCACCACGCTGAGTGTCGCTGCAGCGACTTCGGCAGCACTCTTTGCCAGAGAACGGACCGGGGTCGGACAGGAAGTCGGCTTGTCTCTGTACCGGACAGCTGTGTGGGTCGATTCCATTGATATTCAAACCGCTCTGCTCACACGACAGGATATTCCGCGCATGAGCCGAAAGGCTATGGGTAATCCATTGTTCAATTGCTACCGGGCCAAAGATGGGAAATGGCTCTATCTGGTTATGCTGCAAAGTGACCGGCACTGGCCGACGTTTTGTGAGGTCATAGCCCGCAAGGATTTAACGAATGATCCACGCTTTGCGGATACTGCCCTGCGCAGCCAGAACGCCGTAGAGTTGATAGCCATCTTAGACCCCATCTTCGTGGAAAAAACGCAAGCAGAGTGGGCTCTCCTGCTCGACACTGCGGGCTT
>CAUZQN010000507.1:0-3327 GCA_963581605.1 uncultured Binatia bacterium (SeqCode) | reverse complement strand
AGTTGTATTCATCTTGCAGGATTTGACCATTTCAATATTGCCTCGACCATGAATCCTCGACCCAGCTTCGAAGGGATATCATGCGAAAGTTGTAACATGTCACTCTGTAGGGAAAGGAAAGCGAGAAAAATAGGGTCAGACTCGATTTATTAGTCTATCGGTACGGAATAGAGTCTACCATCGGATTTTGCTAAGGTCGTCATCGGAATTTCAAACATCCTGGCGGAACGCGAATAACGAACAGCGGCTCTCTTGGTACCGATGCAAAGCTGTATCAAGAAAAGGCCGTTCAGGTAGCAATTGAGAAGGTGTCGAAATGGAAAAGTCAGCCCAGTATTTGAAAATCGTGGAGTGGTCGGACGAAGATCAATGCTACGTCGGCAGATGTCCAGAGTTAATGCTTGGTGGCGTTCACGGAAAAAATGAACAAAAAGTATTCGCTGAACTGTGTACTGTCATTGACGAATGGATTGAGATTTCGAAAGAGGACGGCGACGCATTACCGCCAGGTATGGCTGGAAAGAACTATTCTGGGAAATTCAATCTGAGGTTGGGAAAGCAGTTGCATGAACGGCTTGCAATAGCGGCGGTGGAAGAGTCTCAATGCGTACTGTACCGAAGCGCTCGAAAACGAAACCAACCGCTAACAAGTCATTCAACTTGCCCGCCTACCTGTCTTCGCCTTGCATTCGCAACGCTAATGCGTCGCTCTCACACCTTCCCTAACTGGCGTAACGCCTCATACAACACAATCGCTGCGGCACTGGATAAGTTGAGACTTCGCACCTGTTCACCCTGCATAGGGATGGTATACAGCGTATCCGCAAACTCGGTGCGGATCGCTTCTGATAAGCCCCGGGTCTCACTGCCGAAGACGAGCAGGTCGTCTTCAGTGTAACCTGCCTTCGTGTACGACCGCTGTGCATGAGCTGAAAAGGTAAGCAGGCGTCCGGGAGGACGACGGTCCAGGAAGTCGCTCCATGACTCGTACACGTGCACGTCGACATACGGCCAGTAGTCGAGGCCGGCACGTTTGAGATAACGGTCCTCTAAAGAGAAGCCGAGTGGTCCGACGAGGTGAAACGTTGTCTGAGTGGCGGCACACAGACGTGCCGTGGTGCCGGTGTTGGGTGGGATCTCTGGTTCGACAAAGACGATGTGCATGGGGAGAAGGGACCAGTCCTACTACTCTTTCTCTACTCTTGCCCTTTGCACTGGATGGGCAGAATAGGATAATCCGTCTCGCCGGTCCGCAGCACGAATTCCCCACTTTTCTCATCTTGGTGTATATACTCCGTGAGTTGATAGTAGGCAGAGCGGAGAAAGCGGGCAGGGTGTGCTTGATCTTTGACTCGACAGTATAAGACGTCATTGTCACCAATAGACAGTGTCTGGGGAGCAAGCGCTTCTTCACTTTTATCATTGAGACGGACGATGAGACCCTGGTTTGAGTATCCCGTGACTTGGGTGACAACATAGGGCGTATCTTCAATTTCAACGTCGGCGCGATCCCGGCCAATGACAATTTCATATGACCCAGCTTCAGTCTGATGCAGGCATTGGCTAAAGAGTGTGTTGATCCGCTGGTTCTGGATACGCTCGTCATTGGCATACCACCAGCCGTCTTTTCCAAAATGTATCTTGCGTGTTGGGTCTATGACCCAGAAACCGGCTTTCGGCATGGCCGTTTACCCATTCCCTTTTGTTCGGCGTTCGGCTGTATCTAAAATCAACGTCACTGGCCCGTCATTGATCAGTTGAACTGCCATAGAGGCCTGGAACTGGCCGGTCGCAACTGGAACCTGATGGCGTTTGCAGCATGTCACAAAATACTCATACAAGGGTTTGGCTTTGTCTGCTCCTGCCGCGGCTGTGAACGAAGGCCGGCGGCCTTTTCGAGTGTTTGCATACAGAGTGAATTGCGAAACGACCAGGAGTTCACCCTGTATGTCTTGGACCGAATGGGCGAACTTCCCCGCCGCATCAGAGAAAATGCGCAACCCGACAATTTTTTCGCTCAGATACTCGGCCTCCGTTAACGTATCGTCAGCCGTTACGCCCAGCAGGACGACGAGGCCCTGTCGAATTTGTCCAACGCTTACTGCATTAACAGAGACTTGGGCCTCACTGACTCGCTGGATGACGGCACGCATGGTTTTCTTGTCAAATTGTTTTTCTTGCCTATCTGTATCTCAGGATTTCAACAGTTAGCTGAGTCGCCCATATGAGACAAGGCGAGACAAAGTGAGACGAGACCCGACCTGGTATGAGACCAGGCCCTCAGCTATGATCGCCGCATGCATCCTGTCCTGCTCGAACTCGGCCCGCTGACTGTGTATAGCTACGGCGTCATGATGGCGCTGGGCTTTGTGGCTGCGGGCTGGCTGCTGGGGAAAGGCTTGGCTCATCAAGGTCGAGACCCGGAGCTGGCCTCGACCTTGGTCCTGTGGGCCGCCATAGGCGGACTGCTCGGGGCTCGGATTCTGTTTATCCTCGATAACTGGTCTGCCTTTCTCTTTGATCCTCTGTCTTTTCTTTTGACCGGAGCCGGTTTTGTGTGGCACGGTGGTTTAATTGGCGGCATAGTCGGCATCAGCTGGTGCATACGCCACTATCAGTTACCCTGGCTGGAAATCATGGATGTCGTCGCCCCGGCGATTGCGCTTGGTCATGGCACTGGGCGCATAGGTTGCCACTTGGCCGGCGATGGTGACTGGGGGCCGCCCACTACGCTGCCGTGGGGCGTCGCCTACCCGGATGCCATTATCGGCTGGGATTACCCGCCTGAGGTGCTCGTTCACCCCACCCCACTGTATGAAACGGCAGCGTATTTTGCGATTGCGGCTTTATTATGGAGTCGGTGGTCGGTCCCGCATCGTCCGGGTGGCCTGTTTTGGGGCTATTTAGTGCTGGCTGGGATTGCTCGGTTTTTTTTAGAATTTTTCCGTGTCAATCCTCCGCTTATGGGAGAGTTCTCCCAGGCCCAAGTTATTAGTATGGGCCTAATCGTGGTTGGGGCTGCGCTGTTGCTGAGAGGAGAAAAGACGCCGGGCGTATCCGCCTCACTCGCGTCGGAAAAGGAGCCATGACCGCCACCAAAAGATGGCTCATGCCAGGGATCTTTGGACTCGTTGTCCTACTCGGCGGCTTGATGGTTCTCATCTCCACCCCGTCGCAGACGAACTTGCCCCGACCCGCTCCCGATTTCATTTTGCCGGATCTCAACGGACAAGCCGTCCGCCTGTCTCAACACAAGGGGAAAGTCGTGCTGCTGAACGTCTGGGCGACGTGGTGTGGACCATGTCGGCAAGAGATGCCGACAATGCA
>CAUZQN010000506.1:0-3327 GCA_963581605.1 uncultured Binatia bacterium (SeqCode) | reverse complement strand
TGGCATGAGGGGATTGTCCGGCGTGTAAGGCGAATTCTTGTTGGGATGGGGAGGACGAGGCGACCTCGTCCCGACAGTTGTTGTGACTCTGGTCTACAAATCGCTGCGCGCTCAGGCAGTGCTTCACTGCGCGACCACGCGGCGCTGTTGAGTTGCGTCTTCATCAATCGTCATTGTCTGAGGGTTAATAACCACGCCGTAGTCTTTTTCTGCCATCTTCACCGTAATGAAGTCGTCGAGCACATCGTCTAAAACGAGCTGGGGATCGCGTTCAAACGGATTACCGTAGGCTCCACTGTTTGCAGTTTTAATCTGGATCAGCTCGTTTGCCTGCATGGGGTAGCCGGTGACTTTACTATACAACGCCTCTTCACCCTCAACGCCTGGATTCTTAATCATCGATGCCCGGCAGCCATCCCCACCCTTGAAGATTCCCTTGGGTGGATCAAAATGTCGCTCTGCCTCCGATGACAAATAGCCTGGCACAAGAAAACGATTCTCACGCACAATGCCTATCCCGCCGCGCCATTTCCCCGGCGCAATCGGCTCATCACGCAGCTCGTAGCGCTCGTTGCGCAGCGGAAAACGCATATCCAGCTCTTCGACCGGATTATTCCGCGTATTCTCAATCAAGCAAGCTATGGAGTCGAGGCCGTCTTTACCCAGACGGCCGCCCCAGTTGCCTTCGTTGACTTCCAGATACACCCAGTATTGTCCTTTCTCTTCAAGAAATCCGCTATAGCTCAGAAAATGGACATGCGCGGCATTGCCGGCACATACTTTGTCCGGAACCGCCTGGGAAAGGGCAAGGTTCACCCCATCAGCCAGATACTGGACCTGATTAAAACGACTAAAACAGGCGCGCGGAAAACGCGGATTAAAAATGCTGCCCTCCGGCGCAATGACGCTAATGGGCCGAAAGATGCCTTCGTTTTGTGGGACTGAATCGGGATAGGTGGCTTCATCAAGCAGGATACTGCGCACAATGACGTAGGATGCGACCAGCGTGCTGCCCTCAAACGGCACGTTATAGCCCGTTGGGACCTCGGGGCTTGAGCCGGTCAGGTCAATCGTCAACTCGCTCCCTTCGACTTTGACCTTGACACACACCGCAAGCGGCTGATCGCGATTGCGCCCATCGTCGTCGAGATATTGGGTTGGCGCGACATACTCACCGTCCGGAATTTTCTCGATTTCTTTGCGCAGCACGCGCTCTGAGTAATCCATCAGCTCGTGGGCGGTATCCAGCACGGTGGTCGCACCATATTTTTCAACCAGACGCAGAAAGCGTTCTCGCCCGAGCTGACAGGCGGCGATCATGGACTCAATATCGCCCGCATTCATCTCCGGAGTGCGGACATTATCGAGAAAGAAATTCCACAGGTCATCATTGCGCACCCCCTTGTTGTACAGCTTAACGCCATTGAACAGCCGGGACTCCGCCCACACATCGACCACGTCAACATTGATTCCTGGCGCGGCTCCCCCCATATCGAGCAGATGGGCGGTGACTGCGGCAAAGCCGATGAGTTCGCCTTGCCAGAACACCGGCACAGCGATGCCTAAATCGGGTGTGTGGGATGCGCCCAAATAGGGATGGTTATGAAGAATGACGTCGTCGTCGTTGATCTTGCCTTTGAGCCGTTTCAAGAAGCCGCGAATATAGGCGGGCAGCGAGCCCACGTGCATGGGCGAGGTATCGCTCTCACAGATTTCATTGCCCTCAGCGTCATACAGACCCGCCCCAAGGTCTTCAGACTCGCGGATAATGCTGGAGTAGGACATGCGGTATAGGACGTGCGCCATCTCTTTGGCCACGGCAGTGAAAGCGCCGCTCAAGACGCGCAGGGTGATCGGGTCAATTGAACCGGAGGCGCCGTTTGGTGCTGGGTGTCCGTTTGTTGAGGCCATGCCGTTATCTCCTGTGTCCAATTCTACTCACACGCAATAATCAGCGTGCCATACTGATCGACTTCTGCTGACAAACCTGGATTGACCACGATCGTGCTGTCAAGCTGCTCAATAATGGCCGGTCCAGTGATAATATTTCCGGCTTTTAACCGCGTGCGGTCATAGAATGCGGTTGAGAGTTTCTCTGGTTTGCCATCCGCATTGAATGTGACGTCTAACGTTGAGGTCAGGGCCTCTTGCGCATCGCCGTTGCCGACTGGAATATCTTTCAAACGCAGCTCTGGAATGAGGCCGACTCCCTGCACCCGAATATTAACGATCTGGATGTCCCTGTCTCGAAAACGCCGCACGTATTCACGTTCATGGGCGGTATGGAACGCTTCGACAGCCTGCTCTTGCCAGGCCGGAGTAATGTCTCCGAGCGGCAGTGCGACTCGCAACTCGTAGCCCTGACCGACATAGCGGCAGTCGGCAATACGTCGGATCAAAGATTGGTGCGCGGACTGGTCCGCGTCCATGCCGTCTACTTGGAGCCGCTTGATGGCCTGTTTTTCAAGTACAGCAAAGTCTGTTGTAAGTTTGTCACGATCCAAGGTCGAGAAGAGCTGCATCTCAGTGGCCACAAACTCATACACAATGTCTGTTGCCAGGAGTCCCAGCGCCGAAGTAATACCAGGATAACGCGGCACCAGGATCTTAGGAATATGGAGTTCTTGCGCAATATCACACGCAAACAACGGTCCGGCTCCACCTGCGGCAACAAGCGCAAAGTCGCGCGGGTCATAGCCCTTTTGGACACTGCTGATTTCAATGCCCTCGATCATACTGTGGGTCAGAATCTGCACAGCGCCGAGGGCTGCTTGGTCAAGGTCCACGCCTAACGGCTGACACAGCTCTCGCTGCACAGCCTCCTCGGCCAAACGTCGTTGGACTTGGACCTGACCACCCAGAAAGTTCTCCGCTCGGATTCTACCCAGGACAACCAGGGCGTCGGTTGCCGTTGGTTGTGTGCCGCCTTTACCATAACACGCCGGGCCAGGATCGGCGCCCGCGCTCTTCGGGCCCACCCGAAACATGCCACCTGCGTCAATATAGGCCAGGCTGCCTCCGCCCGCCCCAATGGTATCAATCTCGACCATTGGGATCATGGCGTGATAACCCGCAACCTTCGTGTCGAGCAAATGTTTCATCCGTATCTGGCCGTCGGGCGCAACGCCGATGTCGGCAGACGTCCCGCCAACGTCGAGGGTGATGACGCTAGGAAAGCCGGTACTCTTGCCGGTCCAAATCCCACCGATGAGCCCGGCAACCGGCCCGGACATCAGCAGATTGACCGGACGATAGGCTGCGCCTTCGGTTGTGGCCACGCCGCCGACCGACGTCATCAGATGCAGTCCGCCATGAATGCCCTTGTCG
>CAUZQN010000505.1:0-3333 GCA_963581605.1 uncultured Binatia bacterium (SeqCode) | reverse complement strand
GTCTCTTCGAGACTGCGGTCTAAGCCTAAGACCTTCCCAATGAGGCGTTCGCGCCGACTCCGTGCATCGTCCTGAGGCTCGATCTGACAATAATTTTAAGCAGTTCAATGAGTGGGAGATAGGGCGTTGATTTGCCGTGCGAGACGGCAAACGCTTCCAGCACCAGACAGCCACTTGGTGACGTGAGCTTGAACTCGTGGAACAGTCGAGACTTGCCTAGCCCCGGCTCACCCATCACCCCGACGATTTGCCCGTGGCCCGCTTTCGCCTGCGCGAGTGCCTGCTGGATCTGGTCCATCTCGGTATGGCGCCCTACAAAGCGGCTGAGTCCGCGCCGCGCGGACTCAGCCGCGTCCTCAAAGGACCCGCGCCGATGACCTCGTATACGTTGAGCGGTTCTTCGACGCCTTTGATTTCAGCAGCACCGAGCGCCTTCAGGTCAAAATACCCCTCCGTTAACTTCCGGGTGTATTCGCTGATCACAATCGACCCGGGGTTGGCCATCTGTTCCATGCGAGCGGCGAGGTTTGTTGAGTGGCCCACGGGCACATAGTCGGTATGCAAGTCGTCTTTGCGAATGGACCACACCACGACCTCCCCCGTGTTGATGCCTACTCGCATGTGGAGGGGAACACCGTGTTTGAGGCGGACTTGATCGCTATACCCCCGCATCTCTTCCTGCATCCGCAACGACGCATACAATGCCCGTTGCGGATGATCCTCATGCGCTATCGGCGCCCCAAACAACGCAAAGATGCCGTCCCCCAACGCCTGCGCCACGTAGCCGTCATACCGATGCACGGCGTCCATCATGAGTTGCAGTGCAGGGTCAATGATGGCTCGTGCGTCTTCGGGGTCTAAGCCTTCGATAAGAGCAGTGGAGCCTTTGAGGTCGGCAAACAACGCCGTGATTGTTTTGCTCTCACCGTCTGCTGCGCCACGGGATTCCATGGCCGCTTGTTCGGCGCGGATACGCTCGTCCAGGTGGTGTGGCGTGTACGTTGAGGGGGATTGGGGTTGCGGCTCGGGTCTGGGCGATACTGGGGCTGGCTCCCCGTTACCAGTCCAAACAAGGATTTCTCGCCCTTCGTCCGTGGCTACCCGCTCCGCTTTGATCAGCTCATCCTTCAAGACGTCCAGGCGTTCGTCGTCCAAGTCAAATTCTAACTTGAGCGCGCGATACGTTACCCGCCCCTTCCCCTGGAGCAGTTCCTTCGCTTCTTTGACGATCTCCGAAAATCTCACAGACGGGACTCCCCTTACAGACAGACTGAGCCGATAAGAGCAGGAAATGGGCGAGAGGACAACTCGACGCGCGGTGTCTCGATTCTGTTGACCTTGACCCTTCGCCACGCCATACTCAGTGCTATACGCAGCCTGGCGGCCCGTCGTCTTTTAAACGGTATGCGCGTTTGGAGTAGATAATCGTCAGGTTATGAGAGGAGAACGATGACCATGAAACCTGTGTGTTTAGTGATTGGTGCGGGTGCGGGCATTGGAGGACATGTTGGAAAACGCTTTGCGCGTGAAGGCTACCATGCCTGCCTGTGCCGCCGGACTGATACAGATGGACTCGACACCATCGTGAAAGACATAGAGACCGCAGGCGGTTCAGCAACCGGTTTCATGCTGAATGCGATCGAAGAGAACAGCATCGAGGATCTCGTTACCACCATCGAGTCCGATATTGGACCGATCGAAGTCGCCGTGTACAACCTGGGCGCGCAGATTGGCGATCGCGCGCTGAAGGAGACGAGTTATAAGGCGTTTGAGCGGGGGTGGCGAATGGCTACCTTTGGCCTGTTTCGACTGGCTTCGACTCTGTGTCCACGCATGGAAGAGCGCGGTCAGGGAACGCTCCTGGTCACCTCTGCGACCGCAGCCGTCCGGGGCAATGCGGGCCAACACTCTCACGCGGCGGCCATGGGTGGGCGACGCTTATTATGCCAATCGCTCAACGCCGAGTTTGGGCCAAAGGGGATCCACGTCGCACACATACTTGTCGATGGGTCCGTGGATGCACCGGATACGCTCGGCAAGATGCTTGGCCCGGAGAAGTTTCAGGCATTGCGACAGAGCAAAGGCTTGACGCACGATGGACTCATCCTGCCGGCTGAGATTGCGAACACCTATTTCCATCTTGCTCAGCAGCATCGCTCAACCTGGACGCACGAAATCGATGTGCGCGCCTATTCTGATCGCCCCTGGTGGAATCATTAAATCGCAAGATTACAATTGAACGGACTTATTCTTATGGCCCGCCCACTTCGGCAGACCATCGGTCATATCCATCACCCGCATCCCATAGAAGATATGACACGTGGGTTTGAAGCTCGGTGGCACCTGGGGCGGGTGCCCAAAATCAAATAGGGAGGGAAACGCCAGCCACATCGTGCGGCCTTCATCCGCAATCAGCGTTCCACACCCGGCACAACTGACTTTGCAGGGCAAAATACGCTCATGCTGATCAAGCTCGCCATTGTAGAAACGGAGGTGATCGAGGCCTTGCGTGATGCGAACGTGGCGTTTGTGAAAGATGGCCGCCCACTGCATGGGCGCGCCGTGCAGCTTCTGGCAGACCACGCAGTGGCAGATTTTCGCGTCCACCGGATCTGCGCTCACTTCGTACTGGACGGCCTGACACTGACACCTGGCGTGGTATTTTGCCGTAAACGTCTCATCCCCAATCGATGCAAATACTTCTCCAAATTCTTTTTGCATAGTGGCGCTGCCATCTAGAGGGTGTTTGGAAAAGGGAGAGGTGGTGTCATTGCGAGGAGCCGTAGGCGACGAAGCAATCTCTTTTCCCGCTACGGATTGCTTCGCTTCGCTCGCAATGACGTGTACCGCGACTTTCCAAACACCCTCTATCAAGTTTTGCACGGGTCGCAGATGCGGTGTGAGAGAGACTTCATCGTTCCTCACACTACGTGAGGTTTATACTCCGTCTTGACTACGTGACACTACCTAACGAAGGCATGCCGCGAAGGCCCATGCGGTCAGTCCATGGCGAAGCCCTCGTAGCCACTTTCCTGCACGGCGTCGCGGATCTGGCGGTAGTCGCCCACCCCGCCGATGTATTACAACAGGCGACGTGGTTTGCCGGCGACATTCGAACCCATATACCAAGAGTGGGTCTTGACGACGAGGGTAGCGTTCGCAGTTTCATCGTGGTGCTTCACCCACTCTGCTTCCTTCTCCGCAGTCGGTTCGATGACGGTGTGGCCATGTTCACGTACGTAATGGATACAGTCGGTGACCCAGTCGACCTGCTGCTGCAGGCAGGTCGTCATGTTGCACAAGGCCGTCGCAGGTGCCAGCGGGCCGGCTACG
>CAUZQN010000504.1:0-3337 GCA_963581605.1 uncultured Binatia bacterium (SeqCode) | reverse complement strand
CCAAAGAAGCCGGTGTTGCCCTCTTAGAGGTCGTCCGGCGCATGGAATATCGTTATAAGCTGCTTAAGGATAAAGGTGCGCGGAATCTTGCCGCGTATAACCGCGCGCTCGAAACCGGGGAAGTGGAAACCGACGGGATTATTAAGCTGACGGAGGTCATTCACGACGATGAAGACGGGGCCGGGCCGGCTGCCCCAAAACGTCCAGCCAAGGCTGCCCTTGATCTAAAGCATGAACGTTTGCCCTATCTCATTGTCATAGTCGATGAATTGGCCGACCTGATGTTGACGGTTGGTCGAGAGATCGAGGAACCGATCACCCGGCTGGCGCAAATGGGCCGCGCCGCAGGCATCCATTTGATTCTGGCAACCCAGCGCCCGTCGGTGGACGTCATCACCGGACTGATCAAAGCGAATTTCCCGGCGCGGGTTTCATTTCAGGTGTCGTCTCGCATCGACTCTCGGACGATTTTGGACGCCATTGGGGCGGAACGCCTTTTGGGCGATGGTGACATGCTGTTTCTGCCCCCGGGAAGTGCGAAGCCGCAGCGTATTCACGGCGCCTTTGTCTCAGAGCCGGAGATCCGCAAGTTTGTTGGCGCGATTAAGAAGCAGGGAAAACCCGTCTTCGATGCTCACTTAGTCTCTGCGCTGGAAACCGCGCGTACCCAGAAAGGCTCCAAGCTGGAGGAAGACGATGATTACGACGAGATGTATGAGCAGGCACGCGAGCTGGTGATAGAGAGTCGCCAAGCGTCTATCTCGTGGATCCAGCGGCGTTTAAGGGTGGGCTATAACCGGGCAGCGCGAATGATCGAACGCATGGAACGTGAGGGACTCGTTGCCCCTGCGGGCGCAGCTGGGACACCGCGTGAGGTCCTTGTTCAAGCGCAGCAGGCAGAGGTAGAGTAGGCGGGCGAGATCCCTTCAAGTGTCTATCTCTCGCACGTACGCTTCTTTTCTCATTTAGTGGTGTTGATCTTACAATGATACAAAACACTCTGTTCCGTGGTCTCGTTGTAATTCTGGTCTTACTCCTCCGGGTGGACAGTCTCTTTGCGTCCCCGTCCGATACGGACACGTCCGTATCGGATAGCAAAACCGGCGCTGAAGATGTCGTTGCGCGCTTGCAGGCCCACTACGATGAGACCGACGGTTTTCGAGCTGATTTTACCCAAGAGGTGACCTCAGCTACCTTGGGGCAGACGCTGAATTCACGCGGACGTGTTTTCTTTAAAAAGCCCGGACGCATGCGCTGGGAGTTTGAAGAGCCCAAACAAACGCTGGTGTGTGATGGCAGCTTCTTGTGGTTATATCAGCCGGCTGAGCAGCAGGTGGTAAAAACACCTTTTCAACACGCGTTCAGTTCGCAGACGCCGGTGTCGTTTTTGACCGGGGTAGGGCGGCTGGACGAGGACTTCTTCGTTGCGTTAACAGGCGAGACGGAGACTGTCTATCAGCTTCGTTTGACGTCGAAAAAAGCCGCTGAGGCAGTCGGTCTTTTGGATATCGAGGTGAGCAAAGAGACGTTCGACATCCTTCAAGCCAGGATCACCGATCCGCTCGGCAATACGACCCGTTTGCAATTTGTGAACATTGAGCGTGGGATTGTTATGGACGAAGCACTGTTCACATTCGAGTTGCCACCGGGCGTTGATCTTGTTGAGCCGTTGTCTGGTTTGTAAAGAAGAGGGCAACCGTTGGTTGGGCTCTTCAACAAGAAGCGCTAAGAGTCGCTGTTCGCTTTGAGGTGAGAATTCGTCTATCCTTATTCCAAGGGCCTGGACTGCAAAGCTGGGACCCTTTCCTTTCCCGTCTTTTCTTTTCCCCCTTATCCTTTCCGTTGGGTCTTGCTGTCTGACAGTATCGTCCGATGCTGCTCGGCAAAAAATAGACTACACCTTGCAAGAACGCGGAGATGATGTCAAAAAAGGGAGCCTCTCTGGTCACCCAGAAATACGAGGCGAGGAGGAGCGTATGGAATCGCTGCGAGGAAAAGTCGCCATTGTTGGCGCGGCGGACACCGACGTCGGTGTGGTGCCACAGTTCAGTACGACGCAAATGTATGTCAATGCGGCCAAAAGGGCGTTGGAAGATGCTGGTATCACAAAAAATGACGTGGACGGGCTGATTACTTGCAACTCGTTTGTTGAGCCATACATGTATCACGCTGAGATGATAGCCGAGTATATGCAGATCTTTCCGCGCTATTGTCTGAATGTGGCGACCGGCGGCGGGACGACCTTGGCCATCATGCATCATGCTGCGTCGGCCATTGCCAACGGCATGGCCAATACCGTGCTCATCACCATGGCCGATAATATGCTATCAGGCTTGTCCCGAAATCGGGCGATTGAAGCCATGTCCACCGCGGGCCATGCCCAGTTTGAACGTCCCTATGGCCCGCCGATTCCGGCTTTTTATGCACTCATTGCCCAGGCGCATATGCACGCCTATGGCACGACGAGTGAACAATTGGCAGCGGTAGCGGTGGCGTGCCGGAAACACGCGTCCATGAATCCGGCTGCCCAAATGCGCGATCCGATTACTATTGACGATGTCGTCAACTCAAGAATGATTGCCCAGCCACTTCATCTTTTGGACTGCTCCTTAGTCTCAGACGGCGGCGCGGCGATTATCATGACCTCAGCCGAACGTGCCAAGGATTTCCCGCATAAGCCGGTCTATATTCTCGGTGCAGGCGAGGGACACTCGCACGAGCACATTAGCCAGGCGCAGAGTTTGACAACGTCTGCGGCAAAAGAGGCGGGCGAGCGAGCGTATGCTATGGCCGGCCTAGGGCCCAAAGACATTGATGTGGCCGAATTGTACGACTGCTTCACGCCAGTGGTGGTGATCGAGCTAGAGGACCTGGGCTTTTGTGCCAAGGGTGAAGGTGGCAGTTTTGTTGAGGACGGCCGTATTGAACTCGGCGGCGAATTGCCCATCAACACCCACGGGGGACTGATGTCGCACTGCCATCCCGGCCATCCCGGGTCGATGTTTTCCGTCACTGAGGCGGTGTTTCAGTTGCGTGGCGACTGTGGTCCGCGTCAGGTCAAAGATGCGGAAATTGCTTTTGTGCATGCACAAGGCGGGATTATGTCTACCCACTGTTCCATGATTCTGGGCAATGGATCTTAAGCAATGGAGGCTAGGCATCTAGGAAAGGAAACAAAATAATGGCGACACCCCAGGAGACACCTATGGGAAAGCAGCTGCCCGTTCCGACCAGCGAGACTCAGCCGTACTGGGAGGGCTGTCACAATCATGAATTGCGCATTCAGAAATGTCAGGCCTGCGGTCACCATCAGTTTTATCCGCGCTTATATTGTACG
>CAUZQN010000503.1:0-3341 GCA_963581605.1 uncultured Binatia bacterium (SeqCode) | reverse complement strand
CGTCACCCCAGGTTTTATTGATGGCCACACGCATATGGATGCCCAAGTCTCTTGGGACCCGTTGGGGACGTGTTCGTGCTGGCACGGCATCACCAGCGTGGTAATGGGCAACTGCGGCTTTTCGCTCGCACCGTGTAAAGAGAGCGAAAAGGACATGGTTATGCGCAATCTGGAGCGAGCCGAAGATATTGCGCCTGAGGCGATGAATGCCGGCATCAAGTGGACCTGGGAGACCTTCCCTGAATATCTGGATTCTGTTGAGCGGCTGCCCAAAGGCATCAATTACTCTGCCTATTTGGGCCACTCTGCGCTGCGCACCTATGTGATGGGTGAGCGTGCGTTTACGGATACGGCGACTGAAGATGATATAGACCGCATGCAGAATCTGGTGCGTGAAGCAATCCGGGCCGGCGCCATGGGCTTTACGACCTCACGCACGCGCAATCATCAGACGCCCCAGAGGCAACCCGTTGCTAGTCGCCTGGCGACCTGGGACGAAGTGCGGCAACTTGTCGGCAGCATGGGTGAGATGGGTGCAGGCATCTTTGAGATTGCCGGAGAAGACACCGGCCGTGATCCCAAGCGCGTCCGCGAATATATGGACCGTTTGAAAGCGCTTGCTGTTGATACTGGCGTGCCAGTGACCTACGGCATGTTCAGCATGCGCCGCGCGCCTGACTGCTGGCAGCCGTATTTGGACCTGGCCGACGAGACGGCTGCTGCGGGTGGCCGGATGTTCCTCCAGGTGCATAGTCGTTCCCTCAACTTGCTGCTCTCTTTTGAAACAGTGACCCCGTTCGACAGGCTGCCGGTGTGGCGCGATCTGAAAAAGCTGTCGCTGGCAGAAAAGGAAGCCGCACTGCGCAACCCGGAAATGCGCCGCGCATTAGTCGAGGCGGCTCACCAACAAGCGGACGACGGAAACCGCGGAACCGGCCCTGAAGCCCGTTCCGCTAATTTTAAGTGGTTGTTTCTGTTTGACAAACCTAACCCGCCGCACCGCTCGATTGAGGACATTGCCGCGGAGCACAACCAAGACCCGGTGGAGACCTTTATTGACCTGGCGCTGGAGAAGAATCTTAAGCAGTTCTTCCTCCAACCGCTGGCCAATGAGAACCAGGACGATGTGTTGGAGATGATGAAACATCCGCGTTCAGTGGTTACCTTCTCTGACTCAGGCGCTCACGTGTCTCAGATCATGGACTCGTCCTTACAGACCCATCTGCTGAGCTATTGGGTGCGTGATAAGCAAGAAATTACACTCGAAGACGCGGTCCAGCAGCTGACCTTTGTGCCGGCCTCACATTGGGGCCTGAACGGGCGCGGGTTGCTGCGCTCAGGGATGGCTGCTGACATCGTGGTCTTCGACCCAGAAACGGTTGGCCCGATGATGCCCGAGCTTACGTATGACCTGCCGGCCGGTGCGCGGCGGCTTAAACAAAAAGCGTCCGGCTTTTTGGCCTCTGTTGTGAATGGGGAAGTTGTGCTGCGTGAAAACGAGCATACCGGCGCCCTGCCGGGGCAGTTGTTGCGTGGCCCGTTGGCCCACCGATAAGAACCTGTCTATTGGGTCAGATACGGGCGATTCCCGTATCTGACCTGTGTCTCCCCGTCGTCCAAGCTTTTCCATCTTTTGATCCACGTCGGCTCTTGTCGCCGATGTATCCAATGCGTCCGACTAAAACGGAAAGAGCCTTGCTTGTGTCCCTTGTCAGCAGGAAAGGAAACAGAGTAAAGGAGAGAAGGTTTTAGTCCACGAAACCCTGCAGGAAATACTGTGACACGGAAGGAGGGAGTATGGCCCAAACGACACTTTTCAAAAATGTACGCCTCATCGATGGCCTGGCCGATCAGCCTCGGGAGGGAGTTTCCCTCCTGATCGATGGTGATCGGATTACACAGGTTGAAGACGGCGATCTGCCAACACCGGCAGGTGCGCAAGTCGTCGATCTCGGAGGAAAGACGGTACTGCCGGGTTTGATCGACACCCATGTGCATGCCACATTTATGGACAGCGAATGTCTGCCGCTGTTTCTGGCCGCTGGCGTCACCAGCGCGCGCGATGTGGGCGGCAAGTTAGAGAAGGTTAAACAGCTCAAAGCTGAGCTGAACAGTGGCCAGAAGCTGGGCCCTCGGCTGTGGGTCCTTGGTCCGTTGCTTGATGGCTCAGATTGCAGCTTCGACTACAGCGGCCCTTTGGGCGAGATGCTCGACAGCGTGCCTTCGCCTGAAGCCGTACCCCAAAAGATTGGCCATCTGCTCAAGGAAGGTGTAGATGGAATCAAGTTATACTTCACTATGCCGCCAGAGACGGCCAAGGCAATTATCCGCTTTGTGGACAAACGGGTGCCAGTCACCGGCCACCTGGGTTATACTCATTCACTTGATGTGATTAACGCTGGGATCGACGGTCTGGAGCATATATGGATCTCTCCGTATAATGAATTTTGCGCGCTGGAGCGGCAATTTGGTCCTGGGGCTTCCATGATGAATCCTCAGTTCTGGACCCAGATCACCCAAGGCTGGGAAGACGCGGACCTCGAAGGAGAAGGTGCTAAGACGTGGTTTGGCGCCATGGTCGAGAAACAAGTCAATCTGGGCACCACCCTGGATCTGCTGTGGCTGGCGAAATTTGGAGTCGAAGCCGCTCTGGAAGACCCCGACCGCCAGTATATTCCGCCTATGGCCTTAGCCCGACAGAGGGCGATGATTGCGCATATGGGTGAACGACCGGACTGGGATATATACCCTGGCCTTTTCGATCCGGCTCAAGGTGTACGGGCGCTCGAAAAACATCAAGAAGCGACCCGCATCTTACATGAAGCCGGTGGTTTGGTCGTGGGCGGTACGGACTGTGGTGGGCTGTCCTATCCGCCGCCTGGATTTGCCCTCCTGCGTGAGATTGAGCTGCTGGCTGAAGCGATTGGTGCGATGGCTGCGTTCAAGGCGGTCACCTCTGTTGCCGCGCGCTACCTGCGACAGCAGGATGATATCGGGAGTATTGCGCCCGGTCGGTATGCTGACTTTTTGGTTGTTGATGGGGACCCCCTGCGTGACGTACGTGAAATCCGTCAACTCACGACTGTCTACCGGGGTGGGGTAGCGCACGAGCCCCACGCGCTCTTGGCTCAAGTACCCAAGTCCGACGTCGTACAGTCCCACTAGGCGCCTATCCGAATAACCATAGGCGTCCGGTTCCGTCATTCTGAGCGCAGCGAAGAATCTCTCCCCTAGGCGTGGAGTTGAGATGTTGCGCTGCGCTCAACATGACACCTTGAAACTGTTATTCGGATAGCCTCTAAGTAAGAATACGTAACAGAGCTGCCGCCCCCCCCGGATTC
>CAUZQN010000502.1:0-3342 GCA_963581605.1 uncultured Binatia bacterium (SeqCode) | reverse complement strand
TGTGGCAAATTGGACTCAGTGGCCCACACTCCATCGCTACCGCAGAGCAGTTGGTTTATGGGTCTTCAGCTATGCCACCTGCCACTTCCTGTTCTTTATCACCTTTCTGCTCGGCTGGGACCTGGCCCGCCTGGGAGAGGAACTGCGGGAGCGCCCGTACATTGTAGTTGGCTTCTGTGCCTGGCTGATCCTTGCGGCCATGGCGGCAACCTCAAACCGCGCCGCGATACGCTGGCTTCGGCAAAAATGGCGTGTTTTACATCTGTGGGTCTATGCAGCGGCCGGTCTGGCTGCGATTCACTATCTATTGATGGTCCGCAGCCATTATGGCTGGGCCGGCACCTACGCTGGCATCGTAATCCTTTTGATCACAGCAAGATTCATCCGCGTTCGAAAACGACGAACTGCACGCGACGGCTGATGCCCGCAGTGGATTCGCAGTTAACGCAGCCAGCCGAAAAGAAAAATCAATCAGAAATCCCAAGAAAACGACTCCGGCTCTCAGGACTCTGGCATACGGTATTCTTGATCGAGCGCCCCTGTTTCTCGCTCCGCCGCTTCCCGCCGATAGCGACAGAATTCGCAATCGGATTCTGGTTCCGGCAATTCATCTTTGTGCAACGTAGCGGCCGCATCCTTAAGTACACCTTCTACCCAGTCGTCGTTGCCGTCATATGGCAGGAGTTTGACCTTGAACTCAATACGTTCATTGAAGTCGGCAAGATCCCGGCGACCGTTGCAATAGACGAACCAGCCACGGTCACTCACCTCGAGACCATTTCTGCGTAACAGCCACTGATAAATTTCCATCTGTCGCTTGTATGAGATCTGCCAATCGGCATCCAAGCTGACCTCCCCGTTTTTCGCGGTGGCCTTGTAATCGCAGACCAGGTACTTGCCGTCTTGCCCCAGCCATAGGTCGTCAATGGCTCCAAAAAACGTGAAACCAGTCGCTTCGTGATTAACGGACACGCCCTTAAAATTCTGTCGCCAAGTATCGAGTTGCGGGTGGTCTGCTGGCACGGCGTCAATGCCTGCTTCCTGCATGAGTGGGTGCGGCTCCTGCCGCACTCGGTAGCCGTCAAATTCGCGTTTGAGAAGTTCGTCCACCGCCGAGTTCAAGGTAAATGGGAACCCGGGCGGCTGTGAGACACCGAGGCGCCGATCGAGATAGAAACACCGTGGACAGCGCAAAAAATTTTCGAGTTTAGTACGGCTCAGCCGGTAGAGCGACGTGCTCTTTGGGTCATACAGATTGCGTTTTCTAGCCATGGCGCGGAATACAATTTACCATAGGTGTCGACCTTAACTGTCTGCCCCTGAGAGATAGGCTCGCAAACATGAAATGGTGGTTGATTGTCTTTATTTTGACTGCGAACGGCTGGGAACCAGGCGAAAATTTTGACGGCTGGTGGGCTCTCGAACAAACCTCATTCGAGGCGTGTGAGGAACATCGTGATTTCGCCAACAAGGTGAACTCCGATACTTCTCTTGCCGACAAGATCTGTTTTGCCTGCGAACAGCGCTTCGACGACGGCACGTCATTCGATACGGCTTGCGAAGGGCCCTGCGAGCCCTGCCGAGAGATTGAAGAAGAATCGACAGCAAGCACGAACCCATAAGATGATCCAGATCCGCGAGACAGACATCACCACCCTCTCGGTTGATGCAATTGTCAATGCTGCAAATGAAACACTGCTGGGCGGAGGTGGGGTGGACGGTGCCATTCACCGCGCAGCCGGGCCTGAACTCCTGGATCACTGCCGCGGACTGGGCGGCTGCCGTACTGGAAGCGCGCGTATTACGCCCGGGTTTGCGCTGCCGGCAAGATTTGTCATTCACACGGTTGGACCCGTCTGGAAAGGCGGCCAAAGTGGTGAAGCGGAACGGTTACGGAGTTGCTACCTCGAGTCTTTTCGGCTCGCTGAAGAAAGTAGGATCAAGAGTATCGCTTTTCCGGCGATCAGCACGGGTGTCTATGGATATCCGTCCATCGAAGCGGCATCGATCGCAACGCAAACAATGCTCGAGCATGAGTCGGATTTTGACGTGATCATCGCTTGTTGTTTCAGTGCAGCCGATGTCACTGTGTACGAGACAGCATTGGGTCGAAAACCACCCGCGCCGTCCAATTGATCGCTCCTGTCAGGGTGACGAACCGTCCTAAGAAGCGCTTTATGACAACGTTCTAGCGGCGACATCCTGCGAAAAGGTACGCGATACCTAATAACAAAAACCAGATCAATGCCCAAGCGGGCATACTCAGGCCAAGAAAACTCCAGTCCACGGTGGCACACTCACCGGAACCCGTAAAGGCTTTCTTTAGCGCATCTGTCAGCGGAAATGTTCGCATAAGGTAATCGAGTCCCGGCCCACACTCGGGCACCCGGTTGGGCGGTAAGGATTGCAGCCATACATGTCGAACCGCGATAGCGCACCCGGTCAACGCACAACCGGTGCCAATGAGCGCGTATACACGACGTCCAACGGCAGGTGGGTTGTGCACGGCGGCGATCAGCGCAATCACGGCCAGGCCCATGAACGCAATTCTTTGAAAGATACAGAGCGGACATGGCTCGAGGTGTCTCACAAACTGCAACCAATAGCCATAGGCCAATAATGCAATACAGATTACGAGAATGGTCGACACCATTGTTCTAAAACGTAGGCCCTGCCGTGGACTCTGCAGTAACGTTTTCACGCGTCTTCGAGATCCGGCCCAAACGCAGCGGTCATCTGATCGAGCAGTGGCTCCGCCTTGTCTCCCAACAGCAGTCGCTTCTCAAACAACTCTCCCAAAAAACCTTGGCGTTCCGCGGTCTTAAGAAAAGAGATCAAACCATCATAGTAACCGTTCACATTCAGCAGTCCACACGGTTTTCGGTGCAGGCCAAGTTGTGCCCAAGTCAAGATTTCAAAGATCTCCTCCAGTGTTCCAATACCGCCCGGTAAAGCAATAAATCCCTGCGACAGGCGTTCCATCATGGCTTTTCGCTCATGCATCGACGCCACGATACAGAGTTTGCTTAACCCAGGATGTGCCAGTTCTTTTTCCTTGAGGCTCTCAGGAATAACGCCCGTTACCTGCCCACCATGCTCTAAAACTGCATCTGCTATCGCTCCCATCAAACCCACGCTGGCGCCACCGTACACCAGACCAATACGTCGCTCACCCAGCAATTGTCCAAGTTCGACAGCAGCTTCCCGATATTCCGGAATTTGCCCCACCCGGGATCCACAGAACACAGCAATGGTCTGAAGCGATTCCACACTTTTAATAGCAGTCAAGCAATATGATTAAAATGTTTGGTTTATGCATCAGGCTAAAATAAACCCTCCACA
>CAUZQN010000501.1:0-3345 GCA_963581605.1 uncultured Binatia bacterium (SeqCode) | reverse complement strand
TTTTTTCTGATTTTGCATGGCCTCTCATCCCTCCTTCATACAAAGTCCAAGATTTGATTAGCATTGATTATCTCTCGCACCCCTGTGTTTGACAAGGTTGGCAGAGACTTTGCCTAGATGGTAGGGTACCAAGGTCTGGCAACAAAGGAGAAGATCTATGCTCGCCCTCGATCACGTGCGTATCCTTGATTTGTCGCATTTTGAGGCTGGTCCGTCCTGCACGGAATTATTAGCCTTCCTGGGTGCGGACGTCATAAAAATTGAGCCCCCAAAGAGAGGAGAGGCGGCACGCAATTTTCTGACAAACGAGCCTGGACTCGACTCTCATTTGTTTATTCTGCTGAATGCCAATAAGCGCAGTGTTACGCTCAATCTCAAAACCGAACGCGGTCGTAACCTCTTCCGCTCATTCGTCCCGCACGTTGATGTGGTGCTCGAAAACTTCTCTCCCAATACCATGGAAGGTCTGGGACTGGGTTATGATGTCCTCCGGCAGCTTAACGCGCGGCTCATCTATGCCACGATTAAAGGCTTCGGCACTTTCGGGCCGTGGAGTAAGTATAAAAGTTTCAACTCCATTGCACAGTCGACCGGCGGAGCACTGAGCATCACCGGTTTAGCGGATTCGCCGCCGCTCAAACCCGGTCCAACAATCGGGGATACGGGCACAGGCATACACTGTGCGGTAGGCATCCTCGCGGCGCTGCTGCAGCGCGGGAAAACCGGCCAGGGCCAACACGTTGAAGTCTCCATGCAGGATGCCGTGGTCAATTATATGCGCGTGCCCCTGCGGCATCATATTCAGAACAATGCGGTCGTCCAGCGCAGCGGCAACCGCCTCAGCCATGCGGCGCCAACAGATACCTATCCCTGTGCTCCAGGCGGTCCGAATGACTACGTCTATTTGATGGCAACCACACCGCGCATGTGGGAAAACATCTTACGTATAATTGGACGCGAGGATCTAATTGACGACCCGCGCTATACGAGTATGTCCGAGCGGAACCAACGTTTTGATGAGGTGTATGACTTCATTAAAGCCTGGACCGTGCAGCATCCCAAGTTTGACGTCATGGAGCGGTTTGGGAAGGCAGGGGTACCGTGCGGCGCCGTCTTTGATTCACAAGATATCCTGACTCACCCACAGCTTCGCGAACGCGGTATGGTGGCAACCATCGAACACCCGACTCGGGGGTCCATTACGATGCCCGGCTGCCCGGTGCAGCTCGACGATTCGCCGGTCACAGTGACCCCAGCTCCCTTACTGGGCCAACACAATAGCGAGGTGTACCAAGACCTTCTCGGTCTCTCTGCAGAGGAGATACAGGGATTGGAGAAAGAGGGCGTTATCTAGAATATTATCAGGGGCCAAGTGACAGAGCTGTCATTGAGCCGAAGCCCTTCGACTACGCTCAGGACAGGCTCTGCGAAGGTGAAGAATCTCTCGGGCGTACTGGACAAAGAGATTCTTCGTCGCTTCACTCCTCAGAATGACACTCAGCGAATCGGTATTGGGCTACCCACTATCCAGCTAAAAACAGCGCCACACACAAGGCAAGGCCGCCAACATAGGTCCCCAGTGCACCGATAAAGCGTAACGGATGGGGTTTTGCGAGATCTAGTGAGGTGATCATGCCTGCGGCGTGCACATAGCGAAAGGCTGTTACCGCTATCATCACCCAGATGACCCATGTCGCAGGCTCACCCGCCATGGCAACCACTATCATGAGGATAGCGAGTATAGGCACGTATTCGGTTGCATTGCCATGCGCACGAACCATTTTATACAGACGGTCAGTAGGATCGGAATTGGTCCCAATAATCGTTTCCGTTTTCCCTCTTGTCATGGAGACTGCGAAGCCTAGCCCAAATACCAAAAGACCGAGTAGTCCCGTACACAACATTGCCGTTGCCATACGCTCCTCCTTATACGTCTATAGGTTTATGCTTCTCTCCTAAATTCCTCCCACCCCTTTATAACATCCTGTGTGGAGGGTCTGCATGAGTCAAGGGGAGTTTTTCAACTGCCTGCCGTGGCCAACTCTTCCATCTTCCCAGCCAGGGTGAAATCGAGTCCTGTGATTCCTCCGACGTCGTGTGTTGCCAGGTCAACGTTGACCGTACCGTAGACGTTGAACCACTCGGGGTGATGGTTCATGGATTCCGACACTAGGGCTGCGCTCGTCATAAAGCCGAAGGCCTGCACAAAGTCTTTGAATTTATACTCTCTATGGAGTTTCCCATCGGCTACCGCCCAGCCAGGCATGCCACTTAATTTTGCTTGAATATCCGCATCAGACAGCTTCTGACGGTTTGCCATATCGTCCTCCTGTATGCGTACGTTCTATCGTACTTGCTCACTTGATGTTTACGAGCCTGCAGCGCTGTCCGCAGCAACTGCTGGGATAACGTTCTCTAGTTCTACTTTCTTAATTTTGACCAAGAATAGAATAATAGCGCTCACTGCGCCGACCCCGGCGGCCACAAAGAGCGGCAGGGTCCAGTCTCCGCCACTCTTCTCAATCAGCTGGCCGGCCGACCACGGACCAAGAATCCCGGCGAACGTGCCGAGCGTGTTCATCATGCCAAAGATCGCACCGGCTTGATGCGGGTTAAACTCTATCGCTATGGTCGTAAAGACACCTATGCCTATACTGAAAAGTCCATAAAAGATCACCAGGAAAACCGCACAGACTGTGGCTGAAGGCGTCAGCGCTGCCATGACCAAGCAGGGCAACGCCAAGGCCAGTCCAAACCCGCCAAAGCGGACGCGCGCAAATTGGGGGCTCCAGCCGTTGCGCAAGAGCCAGTCTGATAATGCACCGGACCCTACGATACCCACAAATGCCCCAGCATGCATAAAGACGCCGACTGTGGACATCTCCCCAAGAGACATACCCCGCGCCTCGACCAAATAGGTCGGAAACCAAAACAGAAACATCCACAGCACATAGGCAAAACACATATAGGCAAAGGTCACGATGAGCAGAGACCTATTGGCGAAGACGGTGCGGAGCGGGAGTGAAACGGCAGGCTTGGGTGTCAGGTTCGATTCAATATAGGTGCGCTCCTCTGCGCTGATCTGAGGATGTTCAGCGGGTGTGTCCGTGGCAAACCGCAGCCAAATCACCGCCCAGATAAGGCCGAGCAGGGCATTAAAATAGAAAACAATTTGCCATGAGAAGTTGAGAATAATCCACGTGGTCAGTGGGTAGGCAACCATTTGACCGACAGTCACCCCGGACACACTCAGGGTCTGAGCCCGACCAAACTCCGCGCGCGGAATCCAGTGCGAGTTCAGCGCTGTGAGAGCTGGGAATGTCACCGACTCAAACATACCGACCA
>CAUZQN010000500.1:0-3357 GCA_963581605.1 uncultured Binatia bacterium (SeqCode) | reverse complement strand
TCTTCTTCAACATGTCGAAACGTCAAACCGATCGCATCAACGCCGGCTTCTTGAAACTGAGCCAGCTCTTGTGCGACGTGTTCCGGCGTGCCGATGAGTTTACCACTTCCAACGCCGACGACAACATTCCGCAGCATCTCTTCGACCGAAAGACCTTGGCCCAGGGTTGAAGCGACGGTGCCGACTGTTTGGCCGGTGAGGGCTTCCAGCCACTCTTTGGCGCTGTCGAGATCGGCGCACGCGAGGATCTCTTCCACTTCTTTTTGGGCGGCTTCTTCTGTGTCTCGACACAACATAAAGAGATACACAATGACTTTGACCTCACGACCGCGTTGCGCGGCTTGGGCGCGTACATCGGTGATCTCCTGCGCCAGCTGGTCCAGAGATTGGGCACCGGCGAAGTACCAGTCACAATATTTGGCGGCAAAACTCCGTCCCACCGGCGAGCTGCCCGCATTATATAGGAGCGGCGGCTGGGCCGGTTTCGGATGACACGTCCCCTGAGTGATAGAGAAATACTCGCCCTTGTAGTCAAACCAGTCTTCCGTCCAGAATTTTTGCAACACTTCAACAAATTCGGTTGACTGGACATAGCGTTTGTCGTGCTCAAGTAATGGAATATCGAGCATGCGAAAGTCGCTCTCCGCCCAACCGCTGACAATATTGAGCGCCCAGCGACCACGGCTGATCTGATCCAGAGTGGCTCCGATACGGGCAACCACACCCGGGTGATAAAATGCGGTATGTACCGTGGAGATGATTTTAAGGTTCTGCGTCGCCATGGCTAAGCCCGCAGCCGTAGTGAAAGAGTCGAGCGAACAGCTCCAGAAACGTGCCGGTCCAAAGCCGCTCCCGCCACGTTGGGCCATAAAGAAGACCTCAAGTCCGGCCTGATCGAGCAATGTGGCAACCCGCAGGTTGTATTCAAACGTGGGTTCTGTGCGCTGCTCCGCAGAAGAGACCAGCACGAAGGCATTCGTGCCAAAGGACGCCGAGCAACCGATGGTGGGGGCAAAGACGCCGAGTTCGAGGTGTCGGTCGCTCATAGGCTTACTCTTTCTCTGTGTTCTAGCGCACCGTATTTTCTGTGGTCAATCCTGGTTAGTCTGGTCTGGTGAGTTTTTCAGATTTGGCAAGTTTCGTTGGTTTGGCGCTACGCGCGATGGAAACCAACGCGGTGTGACTGCATGATATGCGCGGTAATCAGCACCAAAACGTTTCTTCAAATCAGGCTCTTCAATATAGAAGACATATACGAGGCTGACCAGTAGGAGTAGCAGGGTATAGGCCAAGACGTTCGCGGATTGGAACCATACGGCCTGACCGCATAACACTCCGAGGAGTCCGACAACCATGGGGTGTCGGATATGGGCATACGGGCCGGCGACGACCATGCGCTGGGGCGGGTCAAGCGGGAAGGGCGTGCCGTCGCCACGTCGAACCAGATAATACGCAGCAGAAAAGATCAGAACGCCGCCGCCGAGGCACAGGACGATTCCTATCATGGAGAAGATCAGTGCGAAGGGGGGAGGGGTGACTGCCTCAAAGTGGCGCAGCTTCCACGGCACATAGCCAATGAGGAAGCCGGGAATAACGAGGGTATAGACTGTGGCGCGGAGTCGGATGGACAGCATGACTAGCGTAATGTTTAGAGCGGCGAGCCTGTCCTGGGTGGTCATTCTGAATGACCGCTGGACCAATCAATAAAGTTACTCTGGCTTACACCCCACGAAACACAGGCTTACGCTTCTCCAACATGGCCCGAACGCCTTCTTGAGCATCCTGGCTCTTACGTGCCTGACGCACCAGCGTTTGTATGTCTTCGTGTTCAATTGAGTTGCGCAGCGAGATCATACGCAGAATGCCTTTTTTCATCCCGGCCAGGGAGAGGGGCGCATTCATGGCAATAGTCTGAGCCAGGGTCATGGTTGCAGACTCCAGCTCCTGTGCGGACACGAGCTGATGGACCATGCCGATTTCATACGCGCGCTGGGCACTCACCGGTTGGCCGGTAAAGAGAATTTGCTTGGTGAAGGCCGGGCCAATAATCTCAACCAGTTTTTGTCCCAACCGAAACGGAACCACGAGGCCCAGGCGGGCAAGCGGCATGCCGAACCGAGCGGCTTCAGAAACCACACGCAGGTCACAATGCAGGGCGAGTTCGCAGCCGCCGGCTAAGGCATCGCCTTGCACCATGGCAATGGTCGGATGCCGAGACTCTTCAATTTTTCTCAGCAGTTCGATAATGCCGGTTTCTATATCTCCTTCGCCTTGCTGACGGGCGCTGAGTTCACGCAAATCCAAGCCCGAACAAAAGGCTCTGCCCTCGCCCCGGATCACCACCACACGGACATCAGTATTATTTTCCAGTTCACCGAAATAGTGCTCCAGCCCTTCAAGCACGGCCGTATTCATGGCGTTACGCTTCTCCGGCCGATTCAGCGTAATCGTGGCAATACCGTTGTCGATCGAACACAGGATTTCTTCAGCCACAAGAGCCTCCTTTATTGCAATTGCGCTTAGCTAAGCGGTTTCTCTGAGGGAGGTCAAGGTGAAGAGGGTTATGCGCAGGGAAGATTGAATAGAGTGGATATGCCTACTTAGCGGGGTATCCCCGTACCATGAGACGGGCAACAGCCCGTTATTCCCAGGTCGCGTCTTGCACGCGGATCACTCTCATCGTATATTCAAGTCATTACACTATGCGGATTACCTTTGCATATGACAAAAAGGCAAAAAAAGCGCACTATCGCGTTTACCACAGCACCATTAAGGAAAGCGCCTTCGCTGAGGTCTTTTCAGGACCAGTCGTGATTATTGGACAGGAGGGTCGTGTGTTGAAGGCTGTCGGCAGGACACTCCAGGGTCGTTTCCTGACAATTGTCTTCCTGCGTGTCACCGAGGAGCATGTGCATGTCATTACCGGTTGGCCTTCGACCCGCAAACAGATCCTGAGCTGGCATAGGGAGATGAAAGACCAATGAGAAAACCCAAAAAGTGTAAACGCTGCGGTACGGAAATGTATCGAGATGACCAGGACAAGTGGTTCTGTCCAGATTGTATTGTGGAGGAAATGGACGCCACTTTCCTCGATCCGTATGCTGATGATCCCGGCGAATTGAAAAAACCCTATGTACTGAGACCGCGGACCAAGCAGATCAGTATTCGCCTCGCGGTCAGCGACGTCGACCTAGCCCGCAAGCTGGCTCGGCGGAAAGGCGTACCAAAATACCAAACGTATATGAAAACTTTACTCCACGACGCACTAGTCAAGGAGGCGCAAGAGAGCAACTAGCATGTAGCCTGGGTGCAGCGTAGCGTAACCCGGGACCCACCCAGGCGGCATCTTTTCGGAGC
>CAUZQN010000499.1:0-3361 GCA_963581605.1 uncultured Binatia bacterium (SeqCode) | reverse complement strand
ATGCCAAGCTGAGGGAGCAGACTGCGAGTTCCAGTGACACGTCGGCTGCGTATTCTCCACGTTGATCCGGAACGGCAGTGGGGCGGGGGCGAGGTCCAGGTCTTGGGGCTCACCCAGTATCTCGATAAGGCTGGACATGTCTCCCACGTTGCCGTTCACCCGCACGGCATCTTAGCCCAGCGCCTACACGCGGCAGGGCTCGCAACCAGACCCCTCTCGATCCGCAATCACCTTGGTGGTATTGCGGGATGGCGGTTGCGGCGCATGGTCCGGCAGGAGGGTTACGACCTGGTCCATTTTCATACCGCCCGAGCCCATGCGCTCAGTCCCTGGGTACGCGGCCTGCCGATAAAACGTGTCGTGACCCGGCGGATGGATTATCCCATTCCCCCAGGCTGGATGAGTCACTTCCTGTATATACAGAGTGTTGACATGGTCGTCGCTATTTCTTCCGGTGTCCGCGCTGCCCTACGGGCAGCAGACATTCTCGATACGCATATTCGGCTGATTCCCAGTGGTATCGATAGCAAACAGTTTGTGCCGAACTCCGACCGGCGTGCCAGCATCCGTCGGCAATATGATTTGACCGAAGATGCCCCACTGGTTCTGGCTGTGGGAGCCCTGGTCGAGCGCAAATCGCACCGGACCCTCATCGACGCGGCAGCACGGCTCAAGCAAAACGGAATACTGCTACACTATCTCATCTGTGGCGCTGGTCCGCTCCGCGCAGCGCTGGAGACCCAGACACGTGCTCTTGGTCTCAATTCCCAGGTGCACTTCGCCGGATTTTGTCATGACCTCCCGGCCCATCTGGCAGCAGCAGACTTCTTCGTGCATACCCCGCTGTGGGAAGGATTGGGGATAGCCGTCCTGGAAGCCCTGGCGGCCGGACTCCCGGTTGTGGCCAGCCGAGTCGGCGGCATTCCTGAACTGATTACCGATCAGGTTACCGGCCTGCTCATCCCGCCCAAGGACGCTTCAGCACTGGAGACAGCGCTCACACGGTATGTACACAACCCTGACTGGGCCAAAACCCTGGGACAGGCTGGCCAGGCGGCAGCACACGCCCGCTTTGATATTGGTGCGACTGCCCAGGCGAATGAGGCTCTGTATTATGAGTTACTTGCCGTCACGCACTAAAGGACTAGAGTGAATCGCGCTTCTTCTCGTCAGCAGATTTCCGCGCGCACTATCACGCCCCTGCTTGCCCGCTTCGCGCAGGTGCGCGTACTCGTCATCGGCGATCTCATGCTTGATCGCTATATTTGGGGCCAAGTCAATCGCATCTCGCCCGAAGCACCCGTCCCGGTTGTCCGCGTTACTCACGAGAGCCTGCACGCCGGAGGAGCAGGTAATGTTGTTGCGAATATCCGCGCTCTGGGTGGACGGGTGACGGTCTGTGGCGTTGTCGGTCAAGATCAAGCCGGACAGCGCTTACGCACAGAGTTGCGGTCATCTGGAGCACACGTCGCCGGCATTGTCACCAGCAAGTCGTACGAGACCATTAGTAAGACACGCATCATTGCCCATAGTCAGCAAGTCGTCCGCCTGGATCGGGATCCTATAGAGAGTCTCACCCCATATACCCGGTCTCGGCTGCGGACGTTTATCCAACGCCACGTGTCCGCCTTTGACGTCTGTGTGGTATCAGACTATGGCAAAGGACTCATTGATGCAGACATTCTCCAGCTTTTGGCCGCGCTACGGGCTCAGTACGGCTTCATATACGTGATTGATCCAAAACGCCAGAACTTCCTCCACTACTGCGGAGCCAGCTTGGTCAAGCCGAATACACACGAAGCCGGACAGGCAGCCCAAATCGACATCAGAACCGCCGCCGACCTGCGGAATGCGGGTCGGCGCCTGCTCGACCTGTGGCAGACAGAGGCCGTTCTCGTCTCGCGTGGAGAAGAGGGCATGAGCTTATTCCAGCCAGGTCAGCGGACGGCCCATTTTCCAACCACGGCTCACGAGGTGTTTGATGTGACGGGCGCAGGCGACACCGTCATTGCCGTGTGCGCCCTCGCCCTGGGTGCTGGAGCGTCACGTGAAGTGGCAACTATTCTGGCGAATCACGCCGCAGGGATCGTAGTCGGCAAGGTCGGGACAGCGACAATAGACCCCAAAGAACTCAAAACAATCTTGAGGACCCATAACCAATGAGAAGTATGACCGGTTTTGGCACCGGCAGTATGGCCTTACCCGGCGGGCGGGCGGCGGTCGATATTCGTGCGGTCAACCATCGTTTCCTCGAAGTGAAACTCCACCTCCCCCGCGGATTTTTGCCGTGGGAGGTGGAGTTCCGTTCCCTTATTTCTGCTCAGCTCAAACGGGGGCGGATCGAGGTTTTCCTCTCACTCTCGGGGCGTCCCTCTCACTCCTATACGGTGCATCTCAATATAGAGCTTGCCCGTGCCTATGCCCAGGCTGTCAGCCGTTTGCAAAATGAGCTGGGGATCAGGGGTGGGCTCGATCTTCAATTTTTCGCTACTCGACCGGATCTTTTCCAAGTGGCGCAATCTCAGCAGCCTTCTCCAGCCGAGGTGAGCGCGTCGAAGAAGGCACTCCAGCGGGCGCTGACAGCTTTGACACGCCAACGCCGCCGCGAAGGAAAATTTCTCCAACGTGATCTACGCGGGCGTATTTCGACACTCGAAAAACTGCGTCGTAACGTGCAGCGCCGGATTGGACCAAGCCGACAGCTTATGCGCAAAAAGTTGGCGGACCGGATCATGCCGCTTTTACCCCACCTCGAAACTGACCGCAGTCGCGTCTTGCAGGAAGTGGCGAGCCTGGTACAAAAAAGCGATATCACCGAAGAGCTGGTGCGGTTGCAGAGCCACCTGCACGCATTTGCCGATCTCTTACGACTTGAGGAGTCGGTTGGCAAACGGATGGACTTTCTGCTGCAAGAGATGCAACGCGAAGTCAACACGATTGGGGCAAAGGCGGATGATGCGCCCATTCGACATCTGGTGGTACAGGCCAAAGAAGAGGTGGAAAAAATACGCGAACAAGTGCAGAATATAGAATAACGTATGTCTGACGACGACCAACGCTTCTTTTTTCCCCGTCGTGGGATTCTCCTCATATTGTCGGCCCCGTCCGGAGCCGGAAAAACCACGCTAGCGCGTCAACTCATAGCCAAGAATAACAATCTGCGCTGGTCGATCTCACACACGACCCGTGGCTGTCGTGCAGGAGAAGTCGAGGGGCAAGATTATCACTTTGTGCGCGAAGAAACTTTTCTGACGCTCCGCAAGAACAACGCATTTGCCGAATGGGCAAAAGTGCATAGCGCCTACTACGGGACTGCCCGCGCCACGATCGATGCCGCCCTCACCAGCGGCCAGGACCTCCT
>CAUZQN010000498.1:0-3362 GCA_963581605.1 uncultured Binatia bacterium (SeqCode) | reverse complement strand
ATCTCAAACACACGCACGAGTCTCCGAAATTGCTTCGCTTCGCTCGCAATGACCCCTCGATAGATACAGGAAAAACACTAGTGGCGCTTGCCGCTCTTAATCTTCGGGCTGTTCTTTCCCCTATTGCCCTACGCAAATAATCCATCCCCAATAGCAGCGGCCACTTCCGTTTCGGACATACCTAACAGCTCGGCGTAGACCTCAAAATTGTGCTCACCAAAAAAGGGTGCGGGACGGTACGGCTCAAGCGGCGTATAGCTGAAGAGCGCGGGAAAACGATCAATCTGGTGGCTGTTGAACAAAGGATGTTCTACTTCGCTCAGCCACTGGCGTGCCGCAAGTTGCTCGTCGCTCTCAGCGAGGTCTTGGGCGGTCTGGACTTTCCCCGCCGGGACGCCGGCTGTTTGGAGCTGTTGCATGGCGTACTGCGCGGTCTGACCAGCCGCCCAGATTCGCAGCTCTTCATCAATAACTGTTCGGTGTTGGCGTCGGCCTGCGACCGTCGTCAAGCGACCGCTGGTTGCAAGCTGTGGGGCACCGATGGCCGTGCACAGGCGACGCCACTCTTCATCGTTGTGGACGGTAATGGCTAGCCATTCGTTATTGAGACAGGCATAGACGTCATTGGGAACAAGGTCGACAAAGGCATCCTGATTCCCCTGCGGCTGCGCCTCACGACCGTTACTCAGAAAATCCATAAAAGCAGGACCCATGGCATACGCACCGACCTCCAGCTGGGACAGGTCAATACGCTGACCTGTTCCGATTCGTTGGCGTGCTTCTAACGCTTCCAGAACTGCCAGCGCGCCGGCGAGCCCGCTGAGGTGGTCCGTCAGGGCCAGGCCGGTGCCGATGTCTTTACGCCCGGGTGGATTGGTCAGATACGTGAGGCCACACAGGGCGTGGATAGTCGGGGCAAAGGTGACGAAGTCGCGCCACGGTCCGTCCTGTCCAGCTCCGGCCATGCTGAGATAGATGATCTGATCATTCCAGGTGTTGGCCGCTTCATATCCGATTCCCCAACGGTCTAGAACACCGGCGCTAAAGTTTTCAATGACAACGTCGGCCCGCTCGACCAGCCGGCGAAAAACGTCGAGTGCTTGTGGATGTTTCATATCCAGGTTGATGCTGCGCTTGCCGCGATTCCACATCACGAAATACGGGTTGCCGTTGCTGTTTGCGCCCTGTGAGCGCTGCTCGGTTTGGACCTTAATGACGTCTGCACCCAGGTCAGCCAGAATACGTGTCGCATATGGACCGGCCAAGACCCAGCTAAAGTCGAGCACGCGTACGCCTGCGAGGGGTTTTTGATCAGCTGGCGCAGCCTTAGCAGCTTTAGCAGCTCTAGATTGACTCGGTCCGGAGTCCTGACGCGTCCAGCGCTGAAGGATTGTACTGACAGAGTCGGCGGCTACCGGCGGCTGGGGCGCCGGGGCTGGGGTCTTGAACGGACGAAACAGCGGTCCTGGAACTTGTACGTGCGAGCCGTTCCCGTCAACGTTGCGAAAGAATCCACGGGCTTGGAGTTGCGGGCTGAGTGAGGCTTCGGCAATCGTCTGGACCTCGCCAAATGGGAGATGGCGTTCTTGGGCAGTCAGAAAAAGTTCGTGGGCGTTTTTTGTCGCCGCCCAGGCGCGTAACAGCTGCATGATGTGCGGGACCTTGGGCAGGAATTTAATGAGGTCGGAGAAGTCTATCTCTCTGAGGTCTCCGACCATCCCATCGGCCTCCATCCAGTCGAGCAGGGCCATAGTATTGATCGCTGGAGTGATCATGGCATGGCCAGAGGCACAGGCTGCGACCTCAAACGCCCCGCTCCAGTGTACGGACCCTTGTCGTCCCCCGAACGGGATAGGCAGGAGGTTTTGAAAAAACCAGAACATCAGTACGTGTTCGGTACAGCTGATGACCGACTGATGCATGGACAGATCGATGTGTTGACCTTGTCCCGTTTGCCGCGCCGCGTACACCCCGGCCAAGGCACAGAGAGCGGCATAAAAACCGCCAATATTAAAAGACTGTCGCCCCCACGTGTTGAGTGGCGCATCAGGAGTCCCGTTGACTGACAGCATGCCTCCCAGAGCTGAGGAAACCAGATCGCTAGTCTGCCAGTTTGCGCGTGGGCCTTGCCGACCAAAAGGGGTGAGCGACACCTGAACGAGACGTGGATTGAGGGCGTGCAGGTCTGGAAAATCGAGGCCGCGCTGCGCGAGTTTTCCTGGCGGCTCAGTTTCAATGAAGAGGTCTGTGTGCGCGGCGAGGTCTCGCAACTGGCTTTGGCCGGCTGTTGTATCAAGGTCGATTTCGAGGCGCTGTTTCCCGCCGTCATACCACCAGTCGAGCAGCCCGCCACGCTCCGCGGCGGCTCCAGCCATTTCTGCCCCCGGTGACCCACGACCTATCTGGACTACATCAGCACCGGCCTCAAGCAGAAGCTTAGTAGCAAAGCGTCCCGTATCATCTGTCAGATCGAGTACCCGCAGATCTTGTAAAGCTGCGCCGTTAGCCATGGTGGGTCTCCTCCCAGTTCCGAAGTTAGGATGCAATCAGAACAATCAGGACAATCAGAAGGTAAGCGGGGAGGCGGGGAAGCGTCAAGGCACAGCCGGACAACACTCCAAAGGCATCGGCAAAGCTTTCGATCGGATGGGCAGACCGATAGCCTTTTTGATCCGCAAGGCTATTCAAGCGAACAGCGCATTTATCCTAAACGTGCCGCTTCAGCGGAGACGTGTCCTGCAAGTGAACGGATCCTGAATGGTCCGATCGGTCCGATCTTCGCCAAGCCTTTAACAGGCGCCCAACAATTGGCAGCAGAAAGTCTCCACTTCCGAAAGACGGCTCTAAAAGTCGCTTCCGATGAATCGGCTGATCCTCGGTGTAGCCAACGAGGTCAAGAATGAAATCCACGACCTCGGGACGGGTGAAGACTGCCCCCCGAGCTTCGACACCGCCTTGGCTCGCTAATGTCTCTAGGGCGGCTGCAACTTCTGGTAGGGGAGTGTTAAAGGATTCTTCAAATAAAGAGAGCTGCTTAGTTGGCAAGTCGTTTCATCCTAACGCTACTTGGGTACAATACTTTCAGAAAGCGCTCACTGCAACGCGACCGCCGAATACAATTAGCAAACTCTGCAAGGCTGTGTAATGTATCTTACTTAACTCTCCATAATGCTCGAATCGCCAAACTCACCGGACTGTAACATCTGGAGTCGAAACGCTTTAAGACTCGCTTCCTACTGGTCTGAGTATGGCGCTAGTGCAGCTTCAAGACACTTCCTTGGGAATAGCAATTCCCTCACCCCTTTGGGGAGAGGGCGGCGGCCACGGAGTGGACGCGGGTGATGGGAATGGAATGAGATTTC